>DATJKD010000170.1:0-10812 GCA_035491795.1 Steroidobacteraceae bacterium
GCGCGCGGCGCGCCTGCCGATTCTGCTCGGCGGTGATCACAGCCTGGCTGTAGGCTCGATCGCCGCCGTCGCGCGTCACTGCCGCGAGACGGGCCGCAAGCTCCGTGTCCTGTGGCTCGACGCGCACGCGGACTTCAACACGAGCGCGCTCACACCCAGCGGAAACCTGCACGGGATGCCGGTCGCCTGCCTGTGCGGGTTCGGCCCCGGCGAGCTGATCGGGATCGGCGGCACGGTGCCCGCCATCGATCCGAAGTGCATCCGGCAGATTGGGATCCGCAGCGTCGACCCGGGCGAAAAACGCTTCGTGCACGAGCAGCGTCTCGAAGTCTTCGACATGCGCTATGTCGACGAGATGGGGATGCGCGAGACCATGGAGCACGCGCTTGCCGGCGTCGACGCCGAAACGCACGTTCACGTGAGCTTTGACGTCGACTTTCTCGATCCCGTCATCGCACCCGGCGTCGATACCGTGGTCCCCGGCGGGCCGACGTACCGGGAAGCGCAGCTCTGTATGGAGATGGTCGCCGACACCGGCCGGATGGGCTCGCTCGACGTGATGGAGCTCAACCCCGCGCTCGATCAGCGGAACAAGACCGCGGAGGTCGCCGTGGACCTGGTCGAGTCGCTGTTCGGCAAGAGCACCCTGATGCGGCCAAGCTCAGCCCAGCAGACTGGCCAGTGACATGGTTCAGCTCAGGCTGATTTACGTCGAATAATCGGTTCTGAGCCGAATTAAGCTTGCTCGGAGCCACCTTTCCTAAGCTGGCTCGGAGCCGGCTTTCTCGAGGGCTGCCGCAACCATCCGGCGCGTGAACCGCTCAGGCAAGCCGTCCGCGTCTGCGAGCGCCATCCGCGCAAGAGCGGGCCGGAGAGCCGCCGCACTCGGAGCCGCGGCGAGTAGCCGACGCGCAAGGCCGATCCTGCCGCGCCAGGACGACAGCGCGGTCTTGAGCCATTTCAGTGCGCGGGCCAGCTCGATTTCCTCGACCGTCAGGTCCGACCCGAAGGGCAGCTCTGGAAATGCGCCACGCTCGCGTGCGACGGCAAAGCGTGCGCGCAGCCTTTCGCTGCGATTCTCGCGCGCAGTCTCCGGAATCCTGTAGCCGGACGGAAGCTTTCCGCCCCGCATCGCGTCCGCGACGAAGGAATCCTGGAAACGGGCGTCCATCACCTCGACCAGCGCCGACACGATCTCACGATCGGTACGCCCGCGCAGGTCGGCGATCCCGTACTCGGTCACGACGATATCGCGCAGGTGACGCGGGATGGTCGCGTGACCGTAGCTCCAGACGATGTTCGAGGTGAGGCCGCCTTGCGACTGGCGCGTCGATCGCAGGCAGAGGATCGATCTCGCCTCCGGAAGTGAGTGCGCCATCGCGACGAAGTTGTACTGGCCCCCGACGCCGCTCACCACCCGCCCGTCGGCAAGGCCGTCCGAAACCGCGGCCCCGAGACCCGTGACCATCATCGTCGCGTTGATGAACCGCGCATGTCGTCGTTGCGCGGCCTTCAGCTCCGCGCCGGGCCCGCCCAGATCGTTGACCCAGGCGATGCCACGCATCGCAAACCGCCTCCGCTCCTCGACCGGCATCTCGCGCAGCTGCGAATAGAAGCTTCGCGGGCCGAGGAAGAACCCGGCATCCGCGAGGACACCCCGCAGCCGGTCGCCGAGCAACGGGGCAAGCGCGTTGCGTTCGTTCGCCGTGCCGAGGCGGGCCGGAACGCGCGAGCCATCCGGCGCGGTGAGCTCGCCCTGCACCATACACACGTCGTCGCGAAAGACACCGGCTGCTCGCAGCTCGGCAAACTCCTGCGGCGACAGTCGGTCCAGCCCCCCGGCAGCGAGCCCCTCGAGCATCGCGGACCCCACGCTCTCGTGCATCGGGCCGTCGTCGAGCAACCGCTGTAGTCGCGCGTTCGGGAATACGCAGCGCTTGAGCACACCCGCGCGATAGAGATCCACGAACCCGTCGGCCAGCATCTCGGAACATCCGTAAAGCCCGCGCTCGAAAGGTTCGGTACCGCCCTCCTGCGCGATCAGCGCCGGGTTGCGCTCGAGGATGCCGCCGGCCGCAAGGGCTTCGCGGTAGAGGGGATTCTCGCGGTGCCTGAGCAAGATCGCGCTCGTGATCGCGTCACCCAGCTCGCCGATCCCGAGCTGCAAGGTTCCGCCATCCCTGACGAGCGCGCTCACGTTGAGCGCGATTGCATGGTCGGTCAACCCGATCGGCAGATTTGGAGGTGCAAAGAGCGGGAAGGATGACGCCGGTTCGTCGACCAGATAGTCGAAGCATGACTCCGGCACGAGCGCATCCCCGTACATGAAAGGAAGCTCGCGGTGATGCTGCCCGACCAGCGCGAACGGACGGCCGCTCGCTCGCAGCACATCGAGCTGCGGCAGCAGATCCACGGTGAGATCCGCATTCGAGCCGAGGCTCACCATGCCCGCCACCGGTTCCAGCGGCGGGGGCGGTGCGACGAGCTGCAGCAGCACATTCAGCCCGCGGCCGATCGCGTCACGCAGGACGTGGGTGTAGTTGGAGCTCAGGTAGTGCTGCTGCATGGCGTCGTTGCCGAGCCACGCACCGGGCTCGAGATAGAACTCGATCACCTCGATGTTGGCGGGCAGGCGCCGCTCTTCGAGCATCCGCACATACTCGAGCTCGGGGTAGTCGCCGAACACGCGCCGGGCGAGTGGCTCGACATAGCGGCGCTCGAGATCCGATGACCAGCGCGGAGGTTTGAGCGACAGCGCGGTGACGATCGTGAGCCGGATCGATGGATCTGCGGCGGCCCGGCGCACGAAGGCGTTCGCGAGCAGGTTGGGCTTGCCGATCCCGACGGGCAACCCGACGACCAGCCGCCGCCCGACCCGGGTCAGCACGGTCTCGACACAGGCGTCGGGATCGGCTATCCGAACCGGTGGGGCGGACCGCATGGCCCTGCAATCTACAGGCTCGCCGGTGGTTTGACAGTCAGGTCAGAATATCAAGCCATGAACACCACGGCGCACGTCGACACCTTCGTACGCGACCATCTGCCGCCGGTCTCGCAGTGGCCGGAGTTCCTGTTCGAGCTTCCGGAGCTCAGGTATCCGCCGCTCCTCAACTGTGCCGTCGAGCTTCTCGACCGACATGCGGCTCTACGTCCCCACGCGCTCGCCATCCGCACGGCCGAGGGCGACTGGAGCTATGGCCGGCTCAAGGACCTGGTCGATCGACTGTGCGCCGTGCTCGCGTGCGACATGCGGGTCGAGCCCGGCAACCGCGTCCTGCTCCGTTCCGGCAACTCTGTAATGCTGTACGCCGCGTGGCTGGCCGTGGCGCGCGTCGGGGCTGTGGTGGTCGCGACGATGCCGCTCCTGCGCAGGCGCGAGCTCGCCACCATCGTCGACAAGGCGCGGATCCGTCATGCGCTCTGCGAAGTGCGGCTCGCCGCGGAGCTCGGCGGTCTCGAAGGCCCCGATGGTCGCCTGCGCACGCTCACCTGGGGCGACGGCGAGCTCGAAAGCCGCCTCGCAACGCAACCGATCGGCACTGCCGCCGTCGAAACCGCGCAGGACGATCCCTGCCTGCTCGCCTTTACCTCGGGCACCACCGGGCAACCCAAAGCCACGGTGCATTTTCACCGCGACGTGCTCGCGATGGCGGACACTTTTGCCGCGCACCTGCTTAGCCCCCGGCCGGACGATGTGTTCACCGGCACACCGCCGCTTGCCTTCACCTACGGTCTGGGCGCCGAGCTCGTTTTTCCACTGCGCTTCGGCTCTGCTACGGCGGTGATGACGGGGCCGACGCCGGATCACCTGCGCGAGGGAATCGCCCGCTTTGGTGCCACGCGCGTGTTCACGGCACCCACGGCCTACCGCGCGCTGCTCGCGCAGGCCGCGACACAGGAGTTCCGCTCGGTACGCTCGTTCGTCTCGGCCGGCGAGCATCTGCCGCAACCAACCTTCGATGCGTGGCACCAGGCGACCGGGCATCGCATCATCGATGGCATCGGCGCCACCGAGATGATCCACATCTTCATCTCCGCGTCGGGCGATGACATTCGTCCCGGCTCGACGGGGCGCGCGGTACCCGGCTACCGGGCCTGCGTTCTCGATGAGGACGACCGCCCGGCGGCGCCCGGCACGATCGGCCGTCTCGCCGTGCGCGGCCCGACGGGTTGCCGTTATCTGGCGGACGAGCGGCAGCTCAGCTATGTGAAGCGCGGCTGGAACGTCACCGGCGACGCCTTCGTCGTCGACGACGAAGGTTACTTCTGGTACCAGGCGCGCGCCGACGACATGATCGTGTCCTCGGGCTACAACATCGCCGGACCCGAGGTCGAGGGCGCGCTGCTCGAGCATCCGTCGGTGGCGGAATGCGCCGTGATTGGTGTATCCGACGAGCAGCGAGGGCAGCTCGTCAAGGCCTACGTCGTGCTCCGCGCGCCTCGATCCGGTGACGAGGCGCTCACGCGCGAGCTGCAGGACTTCGTCAAGAATGCGATCGCACCGTACAAGTACCCGCGACAGATCGAATACGTCGCGGCGCTGCCGCGGACGGCGACGGGGAAGCTGCAGCGCTTCCGTCTCCGCGCGGGCGCGGACGGCGATGGAACACCTGACTGACCGGTCACACCTGACCGGGCGACGCTGAGCCGAGAACGCGAGCCATGACGATCGTTCTCGTTAAGGTCAAACCGAACGCAAAGACGAGCTCCTTCGCGCCCGCCGCGAACGGAGAATTCATCGCGCACCTGCGATCGCCACCGGTCGACGGGAAGGCCAACGCCGAATTGATTGCGCTCGTGGCCCGCCATTTCGGTTGTCATCGAGCCGCGGTCTCGATCAGGTCCGGTGCGGGGTCGCGGAAGAAACGGGTGGTGATTGCCGATCGATAGGACGGGGCCTCAAGCCGGGTCCGGGATGACCGCCGTGGCCTCGATCTCGACCTTCGCGGCGGCTTCCATCAGTGCGCCGACCTGCACCACAGACATCGCGGGAAAGTGTCGGCCGATCACCGCGCGGTAGGCAGCGCCAATCCCCGGCAGCTCCGCGTAGTAATCATCGCGGCTGGTGACGTACCACGTAAGACGCACCAGGTGCTCGGGCCGGCCACCGGCTTCCGCGAGCACGGCGATCACGTTCTCGAGCGCCTGCCGTACCTGCGCAGCGAGCGTCGCGTGGAAGCGTCCCTCGACGTCCCAGCCGATCTGGCCGGCGATATAGACCTGCCGCCCTCGGGCGACGATGCCGTTGCTGTATCCCTTCGGGCGCGGCCAGCCGGGCGGCTGCAGGATCGAAAGGCTCATGGCTGCGCGCCGCTCCGTACCGACTTGAGCAGCTCGCGCCCGATGATGAGCTTCTGCACCTCGGTCGCGCCCTCGTAGATGCGCAGCGCCCGGATCTCGCGATACAGGCGCTCGACGATCTCGCCGCTCGCCACTCCGCGGCCGCCGAAGAGCTGAACCGCGCCGTCGATCACGCGCTGCGCGGATTCCGTCGCGCTCATCTTGGCCATCGCCGCCTCCCTGGTGACACTGGCGCCGCGATCGCGCTGCCAGGCCGCGCGATAGGTCAGAAGACGCGCCGCGTCGAGCTCGGTGGCGAGCCCGGCCAGCGCCGCCTGGGTGAGCTGGAAGTCGGCGAGCTGCCGGCCGAACATCCGGCGCGCGGCGACATGAGCGAGCGCCTCGTCGAGCGCGCGCTGGCCAAAGCCGAGGGCCGCCCCGGCCACCGAGGTACGGAAGACATCGAGGGTGCGCATCGCGATCCGGAAGCCTTCGCCCTCCTCGCCGATGCGCTGCGTCGCCGGTATCCGGCAATTCTCGAACCGAAGCGTCGCCAGCGGATGCGGTGCGATGACTGCGATGCGTTCGGTGATCTCGAGACCCGGCGCACCGGCATCCACCACGAATGCGGTGATGCCCGACGCCGAGGTCGAGCCATCGGAGCGCAGCTCCATCGGGCCGGTGCGCGCAAAGACACAATAGAAATCCGCGATGCCGCCGTTCGAGATCCAGGTCTTGGTCCCGTCGAGCCGGTAGTCCCCGCCCTCGCGTCGCGCGCTGGTGCGCATCGCGGCGACGTCCGATCCGGCGTCGGGCTCGGACAGCGCGAAAGCCGCGATCGCGCGCCCGGCGGCTACGGAGGGGAGATAGCGCGCCCTGAGCTCGGGCGAGCCCGCGAGCGAAATTGCGCCGCTGCCGAGGCCTTGCATCGCGAAGGCAAAGTCCGCGAGCCCATCGTGCCATGCGAGCAGCTCGCGAGTGAGCGTGATCGACCGCACGTCGAAGTCCGGCTCCGCCGCTGGCTTCGGTTCCGGCACCGAGCAACGCGCGAGCCCCGCGGCGCCGAGCTCGGCGACCAGCGAGCGGCAGGTCCCATCGAGCGCCGCCTGGTCGAGCGCGTGCTCCTTTGACGGCGTGCCGATGCGTGTCGCGAATCGTGACTCGGTCCAGGCGGACAGTCGCCCGGCCAGCTCGCGATGCGCGGCATCGAAGAACGGCCAGTCGAGATGTGGCAGGTCACGCATGACTTCAGTTGCCCTCGAAGACGGGTTTCTGCTTCGCTACGAACGCGGCGTAGGCGCGCCGGAAATCGCCGGTCTGCATGCAGATGGCCTGCGCATCGGCCTCGGCGTCGAGCGCCGCATCGATCGACAGGTTCCATTCGTGGTGCAGCATGCGCTTGGTCATCGCGTGCGCGAAGGTGGGTCCGGTCGCCAGCTCCGTCATGAAACCGGTGGCGCGGGGCAGCAGCTCCCCAGGCGCGACGAGCTGGTTGTAGAAGCCCCAGGCGAACCCCTCCTCCGCGCTCATCGCGCGCCCGGTGTACAGCAGCTCCGAGGCGCGGCCGTGGCCGATGATGCGCGGCAGGATCGCGCAGGCGCCCATGTCGCAGCCGGCGAGCCCGACGCGCGTGAAGAGGAATGCAGTTCGTGCGGCCGGGGTCGCAAAACGGATATCGGAGGCCATGGCGAGGATCGCGCCCGCGCCGGCGCACACGCCGTCCACGGCCGCGGCGATGGGCTGCGGGCAGGCGCGCATGGCTTTTACCAGATCGCCGGTCATGCGTGTAAAGGCGAGCAACCCGTCCATGGCCATGCGCGTGAGCGGCGCGATGATCTCGTGCACGTCGCCGCCGGAGCAGAAGTTGCCACCCGCACCGGTCAGCACGACCGCCCTCACCTCCGGCGCCGCGTCGAGCCCGCGGAACAGGTCCCTGAGCTCCGCGTACGAATCGAAGGTGAGCGGGTTCTTGCGCTCGGGACGATCGAGCGTGACGACGCCCACGCGACCCTCGAGGCGCCAGCCGAAGTGCCGCGGTTCGAAGTCCGCCAGGCTCATTGGTTCGCTCCCTTGCCGTTCGATGGGTCCGGCGACGCGGTACGATGCGCAAGCTCCGTCTTGAGCACACCCAGCAGCTCGACGAGCTGGTCCCGCTGACGCCGCGAGAGACCGTCCATCAGCTCGATCACCCAGCGCTCGTGCTCCGCCGCCATGCGGCGAAACTGCCGGCGTCCTTCGCGCGTCAGCCGGACTCGATAGGCGCGACGATCCGCCGGGTCGGGCTCACGAACCACGAGCTGTTCCTTTTCCAGCATGTCGGTGATCCCGGTGACGTTGCCGCCGGTCACCATCATGCGTCGCGAGAGCTCGCCCATCTTGAGCCCCTCTTCCGCACGGTCGAGCTGCGCCATCAGATCGAAGCGTGGCAGCGTCGTCGAATACCCGGCCTTCAGCCCCTGGCGGACCTGCGTCTCGATCAGGTTGGTGCAGGCGAGCAACCGCAGCCACAATCGCAGCGACTGGTGATCATCGGGTCCGGCGCGGGTCTCGACATCGCTGCGCATCGCGCGCTCCTCGCGGGCCATCACATCACCTCTCCGCCCGCGATCGCCAGGCTCTGTCCCGTCACGCTCTCAGTCCCGGGCGCGCAGAGCCAGACAACGGCCTGCGCCACTTCGACGGGCTGGATCATCCGGCGCTGTGGATTGCCTGCGATCAGGGCCGCGCACGCTTCATCCGCCGAGCGACCGGTCCTGCTCGTGATGTTGGCGATCGCGTCGCGCACCAGGTCCGTGTCGGTGTAGCCCGGGCACACCGCGTTCACCGTGATCCCGCGCTCGGCGACCTCGAGCGCGAGCGCGCGCGTGAGGCCGATCACGCCGTGCTTGGCGGCAACATAGGCGGAACCGTACCGGTAGCCGCGGAGCCCCGCCGTGCTTGCCACGGTAACGATGCGGCCGAAGCCGGCATCGAGCATGTCCGGTAGGCCCTCGCGGATGCATGCATAGACGCCGGTGAGGTTGACGCCGAGCATACGATGCCAGAGTGCATCGTCGGTCTTTTGAAACGGCGCGGTCACCGCTTCGCCGGCGTTGTTGACCAGGAGCTGCACCGGGCCGAAACGCCGCCGCGCGGCACCGAACGCTTCGTGGAGCTCGGCGGCCTCCGTGACGTCGCCGGCGAATGCTGCCGCGCGATCATCCGGACCGATCGCGCGCGCCGCAGCCGCAAGCCGCGTCATGTCGCGGCCGAGCATCGCGACGCAGGCGCCCTCCGCCGCGAGCGCCTGCGCGATCGCATACCCGATGCCGCGCCCGGCGCCGGTCACCACGGCGTGGCGTCCGGCCAGGCGCCCCACCGCTGTCGCGCTCATCCCGAACCCGCGGCCTGGGCGGCGCGCTGCTGGTTGCGCTCGAGCTGGCTCTTGCCGGACAGATAGGGCTCCGGCCACCACTGCTCCGCGTATCCCTGGCGCGCCGCGGCTTCGAGCGTCCACGCTGGGTTGGCGAGGTGTGGCCGCGCGAGTGCGCACAGGTCGGCGCGACCCGATGCGATGATCGAGTTGACGTGGTCCGCCTCGAAGATGTTGCCGACCGCGATGGTCGTGATGCCGACTTCGTTCCGCACGCGGTCGGCAAAGGGTGTCTGCCACATCCGGCCGTATACCGGTTGCTGCCACGGCACCGTCTGGCCGCTCGAGACGTCGATGGCGTCGGCCCCGCCCGCCTTGAGCGCGGCCGCAAGTGCAACCAGATCGTCCTCATCGAGACCGCCCTCGGCCCAGTCGCTGGCCGAGATGCGCACCGAGAGCGGCTTCTCCGCCGGCCACGCCGCGCGCACTGCCGTGAGCACCTCGAGCGGAAAGCGCAGTCGGTTGGCGAGCGATCCGCCGTACTCGTCGTCGCGCCGGTTGGTAAGCGGCGAAATGAAGCTCGCGAGCAGGTAGCCATGCGCCATGTGCAGCTCGAGCATGTCGAACCCGGCTTCGTTGCCGAGGATCGCCGCGCGCACGAACTCGTCGCGGACCCGGTCCATGTCGGCGCGGGTCATGGGCACGGGAACCTGGCTCACGCCTTCAAAGTACGGCAACGGCGAGGGCGCGCAGATCGGCCAGTTGCCGGCGGGGAGCGGGCGATCCATCTCCTGCCAGCCGAGCTGCGTCGACCCCTTGCGGCCGGAGTGACCGATCTGCAGGCAGATCGCCGCAGGCGAATTAACGTGGACGAACTCGACGATCCGCCGCCACGCTTCGCGCTGCGCCTCGTTCCAGAGCCCCGTGCAGCCGGGCGTGATACGGCCCTCCGGCGACACGCAGGTCATCTCGGTGTAGACGAGCCCGGCGCCGCCGAGCGCGCGGCTCCCGTAATGCACCAGGTGCCAGTCGTCGGGCAGACCGTCCTTTGCCATGTACTGCGCCATCGGCGAGACGACGACCCGGTTCGCGAGCGTGAGTCCGCGCAGGCGCAGCGGCAGGAACATCGGCGCCCGCGGCGGCGTCTCAGAGTCCGTGCGCTGCGCCAGCCATCGCTCGTAGTCCGCGACGAACTCGCCGTCTCGGAGCTTCAGGTTGTCGTGGCCGATGCGCTGGCTGCCGGTCAGCAAGCTGTAGGCGAACTGGCGCGGCGGCAGGACCGTGTAGCGCTCCACGTTCTCGAACCACTCCATGCGGTTACGCGCGGCGCTCTGGAGCTTGAGCACCTCGACGCTGCGCTCCTCGTGATACGCCTCGAGCGCTCGCGGCAGGTCCCCGGTTGCGGTCACGTGCCGCGCGAGCGAGATCGCGTCCTCCATGGCGAGCTTCGTGCCGGAGCCGATCGAGAAGTGCGCCGTATGCGCGGCATCGCCGATCAGCACCACTCGGCCGTGATGCCAGCGGCGGCATGCCACGCGGTTGAAGTTGAGCCAGGCGGAGCCGCGCAGGTGGCGCGCGTTGCTCTGCAGCCGCTCGCCGCCGAGGTATCGTGCGAACAGGCGTTCGCAGAACTCGATCGATTGTGCGGTATCGCACCGGTCCAGGCCGTGCGCCCGCCAGGTCTCCTCGCGGGTCTCGACGATGACGGTCGACAGATCCGCGCTGAATTGGTACGCATGGATCTGGAACCAGCCGTGCTCGGTCTGCTCGAAGGCAAAGGTGAAGGCGTCGAACGGGCGGGCGATGCCGAGCCAGATGTATCGGCATCGGCGCACCTCTACCGACGGCTCGAAGACCGCAGCGTGCCGCGGGCGCACGCGGCTGTTGGCGCCGTCGGACCCGATCACCAGGTCGGCATCCGCGAAAGCGCCATCGTCGTCGATCTCTCTCTGGAATTTGAGCTCGACGCCGAGCTCCGACGCGCGCTCCTGCAGGATTCCGAGCAGCTGCTTGCGGCTGATGCCGGAGAAGCCGTGACCGCCGCTGCGCAGTACCTCGCCGCGGAAGTGGATCTCGATGTCGTCCCAGTGGTGGAAACTGCCGACGATGGCGGCGTGCGTCGCAGGGTCGGCCACGCGGAAGTTGTCCATCGTCTGGTCGGAGAAGACGACGCCCCAGCC
>DATJKD010000171.1:0-8846 GCA_035491795.1 Steroidobacteraceae bacterium
TCTCGCGCGCGCGGTCGCCGCGACCTCGATCGCCGGCTGCATGCAGGACGCGCTCGATGAGTGGATGACCTGCGGGCCGCAGCTGCAGATGCTGTTTCGCACGCTGGAGGCCGGGCGCGCAGCCGACGTGTTCGATTTCGATCCGGCCGAGGCGATGGCCCCGCTGCCCCGCGCCCATCACTGGGCCGACGGCTCGGCATACGTCAACCATGTCGAGCTGGTGCGCAAGGCGCGCGGCGCCGAGATGCCGCCGTCGTTCTGGACGGAGCCGCTCATGTACCAGGGCGGCTCCGACGATCTGCTCGGTGCGCACGACGACGTGCCGGTCGGGAGCGAGGAGTACGGCATCGACCTCGAGGCCGAGGTTGCCGTCATTACCGACGACGTGCCGATGGGAACCGGATCGGCCGAGGCGCGCGCCCACATTCTCCTGCTGACCCTGGTCAACGACTGGTCGCTGCGCAACCTGATCCCGGGCGAGCTGCAGAAGGGTTTCGGTTTCTACCAGTCGAAACCGGCGACCTCGTTTTCTCCGGTCGCGGTGACCCCGGACGAGCTCGGCGACGCCTGGGATGGAAGCAGGGTGCACCTTCCGCTGGAAAGCCACGTCAACGACCAGCTGCTCGGGCGGCCGGACGCGGGAATCGACATGACGTTCGATTTCCCCACACTGCTCGCGCACGCGGCACGCACGCGCCGGCTCGGTGCGGGTTCGATCCTCGGGTCCGGCACGGTGTCGAACTATGACCGCGCCCGCGGCTCCTCGTGCCTGGCGGAGCGACGCATGCTCGAGCAGATCGAAGGCGGGAAACCCGTCACACCGTTCCTGCGTTTCGGCGACCGCGTGCGCGTCGAGATGTTCGACCGCGCAGGCCGGAGCATCTTTGGTGCGATCGACCAGCGCGTGGTCGCGGCGACGCCGCGCGGTTGAGCGGTAGCCACAGTCCCGCTGTCGCGCCGCAGAACGCTGCGGCATGATGGATGGCCCGGCGCATACGGAGTCCCGCATGTTCGACGCCATCGAGAGCCTGCCACCCGATCCGATCCTTGGCGTGAACGCCGCCTTCCGCCGCGACGAATCGCCGCACAAGATCGATCTCGGTATCGGCGTCTACCGCGACCAGGCGGGGATCACGCCCGTGCCGGCCGCCGTTCACGAGGCCGAACGGGCGATGATCGCCGCGCAGACGACGAAGACCTATATCGGGCCGCTCGGCAACCCCGAATTCAACGAGCGGATCACCGAGCTCGCACTCGGTCCGCTCGCCCGGACGCTGCGGCCGCGCATCGCGGCGATCCAGACCGTCGGTGGCTGCGGCGCGTTGCGCGTCGGCGCCGAACTGCTGCACGTCTCCGAACCCGAAACCGTCATCCACGTGAGCACCCCGACCTGGGCCAATCACGAGCCACTGGTCGGCAGCTCAGGTCTGGCGCTCGAGCGGTATCCCTACTACGACCCCGCTACGCGCGGCGTCGACTTCGATCGCATGCACTCGCACCTGGCGCGCCTGCCGGCCGGCGCGGTGGTGCTTCTGCACGCCTGCTGCCACAACCCGACCGGTGCCGATCTGAGCCCGGATCAATGGCGCAACATCGCCGAGCTGGTCGAAAAGCGCGGGCTTCTTCCCTTCGTCGATCTTGCGTACCAGGGGCTGGGTACCGATCTCGAGGTCGACGTCGCAGGCCCGCGCCTGATCGCGGAGAGGGTTCCCGAGATGCTGCTCGCCATCTCCTGCTCGAAGAACTTTGGCCTGTATCGCGAGCGCGTCGGAGCGCTGGTCATGCTGGCGCGCGATGCGCGCGGGGCGGGCGCGCTCGCCACGCACCAGGCACGCACCGCGCGCCGCATGTACTCCATGCCGCCCGATCACGGTGCAGCCATCGTGGCCCGGGTGCTCGGCGACCCGCAGCTGCGGGCAAGCTGGGCGGAGGAGCTTGGCGCGATGACGGCTCGGCTCAACGGCCTGCGCGAGCTGCTGGCCAAGAGCCTCGCCGCCTGCCGACCGGACCGCGATTTTTCCTGGCTCGCGCGCCATCGCGGCATGTTCTCGCTGCTGCCCCTGCCCGTAGCCGCACTCATGGAGCTTCGCGAGCGTCACCACATCTATGCGCTCACGGACGGCCGGGTCAACGTCGCGGGGATCAGCGTCGACAACGTCGAGCGCGTAGCGGACGCGATTGGCACGCTCACTGCCTGAGCCCCACACTTGGCGGCGCGCGGACTAGCCGAGTGCGGACCCATGCGATAGAATTCCGCGTCTGAGCAGACGCGCCGTTGTAAGTGCTTGATCGGCGTGCATGTTCGGTCGGATCCGGGCGCCCCTGGCCCATGCGGCCAGACCAAGGGCCGCGGTCCGGCGGGAGATTCGCCATAGAAATCCCCGAACGCGGGGATTTTTCTTTTGCGATGCCGCATGACGCGGTGGCGCAGGGGAACGAATGGGCCGCCGGCCCATTTTTTGTATCTGCGCGGTGCAGGACGGTCGATGCTCAGAGACAGGCTCATGGCGCTTGTGCAGCCGGTCATCGAGGGACTCGGATACGAGCTCTGGGACCTCGAGTACGCGCCCGGACGGGGCGACGGTCTGGTGCGCGTCTACATCGACGCCACCGCCGGCGTCACGCTCGACGACTGCGAGCGAGTGAGCCGCGCGGTAAGCGGGATCCTCGACGAGAGCGACCCGGTGCCGGGTCACTACACGCTCGAGGTGTCGTCGCCGGGGCTCGAGCGGACGCTCCGTACCGCGGGGCAGTTTGCGCGGTACGTGGGCGAGAACGTCTACGTGGAGCTCGCCCAGCCGCTCGATGGACGGCGTCGGTACAAGGGGCCGCTGCGCGCGGCTGGCGGTGAGACGGTAGAGGTCGAGGTGGATGGACGGCGGCGGGTGCTGCCGATCGCGGGCATACGCAAGGCGCACCTGGCGCCGCACTGAACATTCCCGGGCTCCGGGAGGATGAAGGATGAACAAAGAGATCCTGACGGTCGTCGAGAACGTGTCGAACGAGAAGGGTGTCGACAAGGAGATCATCTTCGAGGCGCTCGAAGCCGCGCTCGCGTCCGCCACGCGCAAGAAGGACGGAGAGGACATCGACGTCCGCGTCTCGATCAATCGCAAGACCGGCGACTACGACACCTTCCGGCGCTGGAAGGTGTTTGCCGACGACTCCACGGAACTCGAGTTTCCCGAGAAGGAACTGCGCCTGGAGGACGCGCTCGATCTCTCGAGCGACGCCGAGCCCGGTGGCTACGTCGAAATGTCGCATCCCTCGGTCGTGTTCGGGCGCATCGCCGCTCAGACAGCCAAGCAGGTGATCGTGCAGAAGGTGCGCGAGGCCGAGCGCGCGCAGGTCGTCGAGGCCTATGGAAACCGTGTCGGCCAGCTCGTATCGGGCATCGTCAAGCGCGTGGACCGCAATGGAATCTACGTTGACCTCGGCGGCAATGCCGAGGGCTTCATACCGCGCGAGCAGATGATCCCGCGCGAGCCGGTGCGCACGCAGGACCGCATCAAGGCGTTTCTCAAGGAGGTGCGGTCCGAGCCGCGCGGTCCGCAGCTCTTCCTGTCGCGCACGGCACCGGACTTCCTGATCGAGCTGTTCAAGCTCGAGGTCCCAGAGGTCGGCCAGGGCCTGATCAACATCCTTGGTGCGGCGCGCGACCCAGGCGCCCGCGCCAAGATCGCGGTAAAGAGCAACGACCCGCGCATCGATCCGGTCGGCGCCTGCGTCGGCATGCGCGGCTCGCGCGTGCAGGCAGTGTCGAGCGAGATCGCCGGCGAGCGCGTCGACATCATTCCGTGGGACGCGACCTCCGCCCAGTTCGTCATCAACGCAATGGCGCCCGCCGAGGTGAGCTCGATTGTCGTCGACGAGGAATCACACAGCATGGACATCGCGGTCGCCGAGGACAAACTCTCGCAGGCGATCGGCCGAGGCGGCCAGAACATCCGCCTGGCCAGCGAGCTCACTGGCTGGAAGCTCAACATCATGAGCGAGCAGGCGGCGGACGAGAAGAGCGAGTCCGAGCAGCGCGAGCTGCGGGCGCTTTTCATGAAGGCGCTCGACGTGGACGAGGACGTGGCGGGCATCCTGGTGCAGTCGGGCTTCTCGAGCATCGAGGAAATCGCCTATGTGCCGCAGTCGGAACTCGCGGCGATCGAGGAGTTCGATGCGCAGATGGTGCAGGAGCTGCGCAACCGCGCGCGCGACGTGCTGCTCACGCAGGCGATCGCATCTGAGGAGAGCATCGAAACGGCGGAGCCCGCCGTGGACCTGCTCGAGGTCGAGGGTATGGACGAGGATCTCGCCTCCGAGCTCGCGCGGCACGGCATCGTGACCCGCGAGGATCTCGCCGAGCAATCGATCGACGAGCTGGCGGAGATTCCGAATCTCGCGCCGGAGCGCGCGGGCGAGCTGATTCTCGCGGCACGCAAGCACTGGTTCGAGCAGGGTCAGCTGGCCTGACCGGAGAGCACACATGGCGGAAGTGACGGTCACTCAGTTTGCGGACGTGCTCAAGGTGCCGGTCGAGCGCCTGATTACCCAGCTCGACGAGGCTGGCATCAAGGTCACCGGTGCTGACGACATCATCAGCGACGAGGCCAAAATGGAGTTGCTGACGCACCTGCGTCGCGCCCATGGCCGCGTCGAGGACCAGGCTGCCCCGCGCCGGATCACGCTGCAGCGCAAGTCGCAGTCCGAGATCAAGCTCGCCTCTCCCCAAGGCCGGGCGCGGACGGTCAACGTCGAGGTGCGGCGCAAGCGCACCTACCTCAACCGCACCGTGCTCGAGGAAGAGCAGCGGCACCGGCAGGAAGAGCTCGACCGTCAACGGCAGGCGGACGAAGCCGTGCGTATGGAGGCCGAGCGCCGCGAACAGGACAAGCGCGCGGCCGAGCAGCGCGAGCGTGAGCGGCTCGAGGCCGAGTCGCGCCGCAAGGTCGATGACGAGGCGCGGCTGCGCGCCGAGGAAGAGGCCCGCCGTCAGGCGGAGGTCCGAGAGCGCGAGAAGACAGAGCAGCCGGCGCGTCATCCGGCGCCCGCGCCGGCGCATGCGCCCAAGGCGCGCGTCGAAGCGCCTGCCGACGAGCGTCGTGGCACGAAGTACGGTCGCCAGGAGCTGCATGTCGGCGTCGATGCGAGCGCGCGCTTCAAGAAGAAGCAGGCGCAGCGCAGCCGCCGCCACGTCCAGGTCAGCGTCGATGCGCGGCACGGCTTCGAGCTGCCGACGGCACCGGTCAAGCGCGACGTTCAGGTATCCGAGACGATCACGGTCGGCGAGCTGGCCAACCGAATGGCGGTCAAGGCCAACGAAGTGATCAAGGTCATGATGAAGATGGGCGTCATGGCGACGATCAACCAGCCAATCGACCAGGACACGGCACAGCTCGTGGTCGAGGAGTTTGGCCACACGGCCGTGCGGCTCAAGGCGGACACGCTCGAGGAGCAGCTGCGGGTCGATGACGACGCGGCCGAAGCGCTGCCGCGCCCGCCGGTGGTGACCATCATGGGTCACGTCGACCACGGCAAGACCTCTCTGCTCGATTACATTCGCCGCGCGAAGGTGGCGGCTGGCGAGGCGGGTGGCATCACGCAGCACATCGGCGCCTACCAGGTGGAGACGCCGAAGGGCCTGATCACGTTCATCGACACGCCGGGCCACGCCGCGTTCACCGCGATGCGCGCCCGCGGCGCGCACGTCACCGATATCGTAGTGCTCGTGGTCGCCGCCGACGACGGCGTGATGCCGCAGACCGTAGAGGCGATCCAGCACGCGCGTGCCGCGAACGTCGCCATGGTCGTGGCAGTCAACAAGGTCGACAAGGGCGACGCGGACCCCGACCGCGTGCGTAACGATCTCGGCAAGCAGAACGTCATCCCCGAGGAATGGGGCGGCGACACGATGTTCGTCAACGTGTCCGCCCGCACCGGGCAGGGGATCGATCAGCTGCTCGAGACGATTCTCCTCCAGGCCGAGGTGCTCGATCTCAAGGCGCCGCAGACCGGCGCAGCGGTCGGCGTGGTGCTCGAATCGAGCATCGAGAAGGGCCGCGGCGCCGTCGCCACGGTGCTGGTGAAGCGCGGCACGATGCGCGCCGGCGATCCCATGGTCGCCGGGCAGGAGTTCGGCCGGGTCCGCGCCCTGTTCGATGCCACCGGCAAACAGGTCTCGGAGGCCGGTCCGGCGGTCCCGGTCCAGGTGCTGGGTCTGTCCGATGCTCCGAACGCCGGCGACGAGCTGCTCGTCGTGGAAAGCGAGCGCAAGGCGCGCGAGGTTGCCCTGCATCGTCAGGGCAAGGTGCGCGACGTGCGGCTCGCGAGCGCCGTCAAGAAGAGCGACGACGTGTTCTCACAGATGGGCAGCGAAGCCGGCGAGACGGTGCAGCTCGTGGTCAAGGCGGACGTGCAGGGCAGCGCCGAGGCGCTGCGAGATGCGCTGTCGCAGCTAGGCAACGACAACGTCACGGTGCGGGTCATCGCGAGCGGCGTCGGCGGCATCACCGAGTCCGATGTCACGCTCGCGATCGCTTCGCGCGCCCGCATCGTCGGCTTCAACGTGCGCGCGGACGCTGCGGCACGTGCGGCGCTCAAGGATTCGGGTATCGACGTCCGCTACTACAGCATCATCTACGAGGCGATCGACGACGTTAAGCTCGCGATCGCGGGCCTGGTAAAGCCCGAGATCAAGGAGCAGATCGTCGGTCTCGCCGAGGTGCGGGAGGTGTTCCGCTCGAGCAAGTTCGGCACAGTGGCCGGCTGTCTCGTGGTCGAGGGCTACATCAAGCGCGGCAACCCGGTCCGCGTGCTGCGCGACAACGTCGTGATTCACCAGGGCGAGCTCGACTCGCTCCGGCGCTTCAAGGACGACGTCGGTGAAGTGCGCGCTGGCACCGAGTGCGGTATCGGCGTGCGCAACTACAACGACATCCGCGTGGGCGACCAGATCGAGTGCTTCGCCCGCGTCGAGGTCGTGCGCAACGCCTGAGGAACGCCGGTGCCACGCGAGGTTCCGCGCGCGCGTCGCGTCGCCGAGCAGGTGCAGCGCATCCTGAGCGAGATGCTGCGGCGCGACGTGCGCGACCCGCGCCTGAAGCCGCTCACGATCACGCACGTCAAGCTGTCGCCGGATCTGTCGCACGCCTGGGTGTACTACGCGCCGCTGTCCGGAGATTCGCATGACGCCCTGCAGCGCGAGATCCTCGAGGAAGCGGCCGTGTATCTGCGTGGGCCGCTTGGGCGCGCGCTGCGGCTGCGTCTCGCTCCGCAGCTGCATTTCCAGCCCGACGAGGAGCTCGAGCGCGGCCACAGGCTCGACGATCTGATCACGCGCGCCGTGCGCGAGGACGCCGCCCGGCACGTACCGGAAGAAGGCGAGGACGGTTGACCGAGCCTGCGGAGCGCGCCGCATCCGGCCGGGGTCGCTCGGCGTGGCGCAGGGTCGACGGGATAGTACTGCTCGACAAGCCCGACGGCCTCACCTCGAACCGCGCGCTGCAGCGTGTGCGACACGCCCTGTCGGCCGCCAAGGCAGGCCATGCGGGCACCCTTGACCCGATGGCCACCGGAATGCTTCCGCTCTGCTTCGGTCAGGCGACCAAAACCTGCGGGATCATCCTTGGGGCGCGCAAGGCCTATCGGGCCCGGCTGCGCCTCGGTGCCGCGACCGATTCCGGCGATGCGCTGGGCGCCGTCGTAAGCCGTGCCGAGGTGCCCGTACTCAACGCCGAGACGGTTTCGCGCGTATTCACCGACCTCGAAGGCGCGAGCGACCAGATCCCGCCGATGGTGAGCGCGCTCAAGCACGAGGGCGAGCGGCTGTACGAGCTCGCGCGCCGCGGCGAGAGCGTCCCGCGGGCCGCACGCCGGATCGAGCTGTACCGCCTCGAGCTCGTGGCCCTCGCGGGACCAGACATCGAGTTCGAGGTCGAATGCTCCAAGGGTACTTACGTCCGCGTGTTGGCGGAGGACCTGGCCGCGCGACTCGGCACGGTCGGGCACCTCGCAGCGCTGCGGCGGCTCTGGGTGGCGCCGTTCGAGTCCGAGCCCACGGTGACACTGGAAGAGATCTCCGCTTGGCGGGACGCGGGCGGGGCCGGGCAGGGCGATCCCCCGTGGCTGCGGCCCGTCGACCTGGCGCTTGCCGGATTGGCGCGGGTCGACCTGGGTGCGGGCGACAGCGATTCGGTCCGGCACGGCCGAACCGTCCCCGCCGACGCGGGTTTTCTCGTGGGAACCACCGTATGCGCGTACGACGTGGACGGCCGGTTGATGGGTCTTCTCGAAGTGGCGCAGGACGGGCGGCTGCGGGTTGTCCGCCTCCTCGTGGACCCCTCGCAGTGATCGACTTGAGCCCATCGGGCCGCAACGGCTAGAATGCGCGGCTCAATTAAGGGAAAGACCAGGTTCGAGGACACTCAAAGATGACTCTGTCCACCTCGCGCAAGAGCGAGATCGTCGGCGAGCACCGCCGCAGCACCAGGGACACCGGCTCGCCGGAAGTCCAGATCGCGCTTCTCACCGCCCGGATCAACGAATTGGGCGAGCACTTCACTGCCCACAAGCGCGATCACTCCTCGCGACGCGGACTGCTCAAGCTGGTGACCCAGCGCCGCAAGCTCCTCGATTACCTCAAGGACTCGGACGCGGCCCGTTACCAGGAAGTCGTCAGCCGGCTCGGCTTGCGCCGCTGACCTGCCCGCTCCGGCCCGCATTGCGGGCCGGTTTCGTTTTCGCTCCAGCCACCAGTCAACCAGCACCGGACCACCTATCGTGAACGTCCACAAGAAAACTTTTCAGTACGGCCCGCACAGCGTCACCCTCGAGACGGGGCGTCTCGCACGCCAGGC
>DATJKD010000172.1:0-4489 GCA_035491795.1 Steroidobacteraceae bacterium
CGACGCTCATTATCGCCGTGCCGACCGCGATCAAGGTCTACAACTGGGTACTGACACTGTGGCGAGGTCACATCCACCTGACGGTGCCGATGCTGTTTGCGATCGCGTTCGTGTTCACGTTCATCAATGGCGGTCTGACCGGACTGTTCCTCGGTAACGTCACGGTGGATGTGCCGCTCTCCGGCACCTACTTCGTGGTTGCGCACTTCCACATGGTGATGGGTGTCTCGCCGATCCTGGTCGTGTTCGGCGCCATTTATCACTGGTATCCGAAAATCACCGGGCGAATGCTCGACGACACGCTTGGCAAGATCCACTTCTGGTGCACGTTCCTCGGCACCTACGCGATCTATCTGCCGATGCACTATCTCGGGATCCTGGGCGTGCCGCGCCGCTACTACGCTCTCGGCGACACGTACTTCATCCCGGATTCCGTGCACACGATGAACGAGGCGATCAGCACCGCCGCGTTCTTCGTCGCGGCAGTGCAGCTCCTGTTCCTGTTCAACCTGATCTGGAGCCTGAAGAACGGCAAGCATGCGGGGGGCAATCCCTGGCGCGCGACGACGCTCGAATGGTTCACGCCCGATACGCCGCCGCGGCACGGCAACTGGGGGGCGGAGCTGCCCGTTGTCTATCGTTGGGCGTACGAATACGGCGTGCCGGGGCTCAAGGATGATTTCGTGCCGCAGAACCAGCCGCCAGTCGGCGGTGAGTCGGCGGAGTTCCACGGCCACGGCCATGGCTACGGGCCGGGGTACGGCCAGGGTCACGAACACGCGCCGGGCCACGATAAGGGCGGTCGTCACACGTGAGCCTTTGGGTTGCTTTCGCCGGGATCCTCGCCGGTGTGATCGTGTGGTGGCTGGCGGTCCGCCGGCTGACCACGCGGCCGTGGGAGGCGCAGGGCACCGCAGACGGGCGCGATTCCGCGGGCACGCTGGGTCCGCCACCGGCGCGCATCGGTCTCTGGATCCTCCTCGCGATCCTGACTTCGCTCTTTGCGCTCTTCATTACCGGCTACTGGATGCGCATGGGCCACGGCATGGCGCACGGGCTCACGCACGACTGGCATCCACTCGCCGAACCGCGCGTGCTCTGGATCAACACCGTGCTGCTCGCGCTCGGCAGCGTGGCCATGCAGTGGGCGCGCGTGGCGACGAACCGCGATGACCCGGCCCGTGCGCGACTCGCATGGTGGCTCGGCGGCGCGTTCGCGGTCGCCTTCCTGGTCGGGCAGTACTACGCGTGGCAGCAGCTGCAGGCCGCGGGGTACTACGCGGCGGCCAATCCCGCGAATGCTTCCTTCTACCTGCTGACCGGGGTGCACGCGGTGCACCTTGGTGGCGGTCTCGTCGCCTGGATCAGGACCGCGGCGCGGATGGCGCGCGGCGGCGCCGGGCTCGACGACGTGCGGCTCGGCATCGAACTGTGCACCGTGTACTGGCACTACCTGCTGCTGGTCTGGCTAGTATTGTTCGGCCTGTTGCTGCAAACCTGAATCCAGGGGCCCAAGTCATATGGCAGTTGAGACCGCGACCAGCGTCGTACATCCGTCCGGAGTGACCCCCGGCCTACCGGGTGTCGCCAGCGATTTTGCGTCCGACAAGCAGGCCTTCGTCGTGCCGTGGGGCAAGGCGATGATGTGGATATTTCTGCTCTCCGACACCTTCATATTCAGCTGCTTCCTCACCTCGTACATGCACGTGCGCATCTCGTCGACCGTGCCGTGGCCGAATCCGAGCGAGGTGTTCGCGCTGACGGTATTCGGCAACCACATCCCGTTGATCCTGATCGCGATCATGACCTTCATCCTGATCTCGAGCAGCGGCACGATGGCGATGGCGGTCAACATGGGCTACCGCCGCAGACGCGGCAAGACCGCCGCGCTGATGCTGATCACCGCCGGGTTCGGCGCGACCTTCGTCGGCATGCAGGCCTTCGAGTGGACCAAGCTGATCGTCGACGAGGGCGTGCGACCCTGGAGCAACCCGATGGGCGCCGAGCAGTTCGGCGCGTCGTTCTTCATGATCACCGGCTTTCACGGGCTGCACGTGTCCGCGGGCGTGATCTACCTCGTGATCGTCGCGCTGAAGGTCTGGCGCGGCGACTACGACCGAAAGGGCAACTACGAGATCGTCGAGATCGCGGGCCTGTACTGGCACTTCGTCGATCTCGTCTGGGTGTTCATCTTCGCGTTTTTCTATCTCTGGTAGGGAGCTTCCATGTCCGCGAGTGAAGGCCAGCAGCATCCGATCGCCATATATCTGTGGATCTGGCTGCTATTGTTCGTTCTGAGCGCGTTCTCATATGGGGTGGACTATTTCCACCTTCAGGGCGCGCTGCGCTGGTCGCTGATCCTCCTCTTCATGTTCCTCAAGGCGGGGTTCATCGTCGCCATCTTCATGCACATGAACTGGGAGAGGCTCGCGCTCAAGCTCGCGATCCTCGTGCCGCCCTTGTGCCTGCTGATCCTCATCGGGCTGATGGCGGTCGAGGGCGACTACACATTCCTCACGCGCTCGGAGTCCTTCACCAAGCCTGCCCCCATCGCGGCACCTGCGCACGGCGAGAGCTCGACTGCGCATTGACGGCGCCCAAATTGCGGATGCGTCCGCGTCCCGGGGCAGGCTGTTCCGTATAATGCCGCCCATCGAATCCGCACGAGGAGCGCGACCGGATGCCGAGTAAGGTCCCTGAGGGCGAGACCCGAGGCTGGATCGTCCCGATCGGAGGGGCGGAAAACAAGGAAAACGACCCCCGCATCCTGCAACGTTTCATCGACGTGTCGGGCGGACCCGACGCCGACATCGTCGTCATCCCCACCGCGAGCCAGCTTCACGAGACCGGTCACCGATACGAACAGGTTTTCCGCGATCTCGGCGCGCGACGCGTCTCGGTGATGGACTTCGACACGCGACGCGATTGCCAGGAGCCGAGCCGGCTCGAGCGGCTCGAGCAGGCGAGCGGCATTTTCTTCACGGGTGGAAACCAGCTCCGGCTCACGACACTCCTGGGTGGCACTCCGGTGGCCAAGCTCATCCGCAGCCGCAACGCTCACGGGGTCACGGTGGGGGGCACGAGCGCGGGCGCGAGCATTCTCTCGGAGCACATGATCGCCTTCGGCGACGAAGGCGGTTCCGCGATCTCGGGCAGCGTGCGCCTCGCGCCCGGGCTCGGCCTCACCAATCGCTTCGTGATCGACCAGCATTTCCGCGAACGGGACCGCTTCGGGCGGCTCCTGACCGCACTGGCCTACAACCCCTTTGCGGTCGGGGTCGGTCTCGACGAGGACACGGCGGCGTTCATCGGCCCCACGAACCTGCTCGAAGTCGAGGGCACCGGGGGCGTGACGGTGGTCGACGCGGCGGATGTGACCTATTCCTCGATGGACAGCATCGCGGAGGGTCAGCCGCTCTGCATGCTTGGGCTCAAGGTGCACCTGCTGGTCACCGGCGCCACTTTCAATCTGCATTCGCGCGTCGCCTCGGCGCGGGCGCTGCGCACGCCGCGGGAGTAGCCGCCGCTCCGCCATCCTCCCTCGCTCCCCGGCTGGCGGCAATTGCAGCCGGCCCAAGTCGCGGGTAGCGTTGACCCCCGGGTCGAACCGAAGAAGACAGGGGTCAGCCATGCCTAGCCGTCGCGACATGCTCGCCTCCCTGGCGGCGCGGATCATGGGCGCGCCCCGGTAGGACACCATGCGCATCCTCGACCGTTCGGTCTACGTCGGGCCCTCGCACTACGCGCGGTTCCCGGTCATCCGTCTCGAGCTCGACTTGGGCGAACTGGAGGCCTGGCCCACCGGCCGGCTCGGTGCCGGTTACATCGACGGACTCGCCGCCGCACTGCCCGGCCTCGCCGAGCATGGCTGCTCCTATCGCGAGCCGGGCGGGTTTTTTCGACGCATGCGCGAAGGCGAGGGGACGTGGCTCGGCCACGTCCTCGAGCACGTCGCGATCGAGCTGCAGAACGTCGCTGGCGAAGACGTGACCTTCGGCAAGACACGCAGCATCGACGGGCGCCCGGGGGTCTACACCGTGGTGTACGAGTTCGCGCAGCGCGACGAGGGCGTAGCGGCGGGCGAGCTGGGCCTGCGGCTCCTCGGCTCACTGCTGCCGGAGGAAATCCGTCCGCGCGGCAGCGTGCCCGAGGGCTGGAGCTGGCCCGAGGCGCGCGACGAATTCATCCGTTTCGCGCAGCGGCGTGCGCTCGGTCCGTCCACTGCCTCGCTCGTACGCGCGGCGCAAGCGCGCAAGATCCCCTGGCTGCGCTTGAACGACCAGTCGCTGGTGCAGCTCGGCCACGGCAAGTACCAGCAGCGCATCCAGGCGACGGTCAGCGGACGCACCCCGCATATCGCGGTGGAGCTCGCGAGCGACAAGGAGGAGACCAACAAGATCCTGGCGTCGCTCGGTCTGCCGGTGCCGCGCCAGGAGTCGGTGCAGAACGAATCGCAGGCGGTGCGCGCCGCACGACGCATCGGCTACCC
>DATJKD010000173.1:0-24424 GCA_035491795.1 Steroidobacteraceae bacterium
CAGAACTGCGAATTCTGGGGGGAAAGCTACCGCCGGGTCGGACGGGAACACGAATGGGAACACGGGGTCCGCCGGGTACACCCCGCCCCCCGCGTCGAGAAGATCCTGCAGCGTCACCCCGGGTTTGAAGATGATGATGTCATGGAAGCCCGCGATCCCGAAGTCCACGACGCCGCCCGCCTTGACCTTGATCCGGTTTGGCAAGACCGCGTGATTGACCGAGTTGCCGGGCTGTGCCGTATTGAGACCTCGGCCAAACGAGACCTCCACGTTCGAGAGCGTGTCTGCGGCGATAGCCAGCGGCGCGGCCAGCGCCAGGCACACCAGGATTGCGGATCGCGGCATGCGGGATGCCGTTCGTGTTATGCGCATGGAATCTCCCCGGAAAAAAAGAGATCGGTTCTGTTTGTAGCTTCGGCAGCCTTCCGGCGCCTCTGCTGTTGGTGATCCTTCGGCGCGAAGCGTACCGCGGCCGTTCAGGCGACACAAAACTGCCACATTATGTTAGATGACCGGCGCGGAAAGTCCGACCCAGGACGCGCCCTGGAAGACGCCCTTGGACTCTATTCGACCGGGCAGGCGATGCAGTAGTTGTAGAGACGGCGCGGATCCTTGAGGCGCGCCAGCCGCTGCGAGTACTTGACCAGCGGCGCGAGCGCATCGGGCAGCGTCGGCAAAGAAGCCGCCGGGAGCAACGGCGCCACCGCCCGCGCCACGGCGGCACGCAGCCGCAGTCCCAGCGCCTCGGAGATCCCGATTTCGGTCTCGAGCACCTCGACGTCATAGTCATCGCCGAGCTTAGCGAGCTCTGCTGCAAGCTTGATCGCATCGTCGTAGCCACCGAGGCGGTCGACGAGCCCGTGGTGAAGCGCATCCTTCCCCGCCCACACGCGCCCACGCGCCACGGCGTCGATTGCGTCGACGTTTTTCTTCCGCGCCTGCGCGACCCGCGAGACGAACTGCCGGTACTCGTACTCGAGGCTCTGCTGGACGATCTCGCGCGAAACCTCGCCCAGGCTGCGATCGAGCCGGAAGTCACCGGACAGCACGGTCGTGCCGACGCCGTCCACGTGCACACCCAGCTTCTCGAGCGAGCGCTCGAAGGTAGGGAAGATCGCGAAGATGCCGATCGAGCCGGTGAGGGTCGCGGGGCTCGCGACGATGCGGTCAGCGTCCATCGCAATGTAATAGCCGCCCGAGGCTGCCAGGGTGCTCATCGACGCCACGACGGGCTTGCCCGCCTCGCGCAGCGCGGCGATCTCGCGACGGATGACCTCGCTCGCAAAGACGCTGCCGCCGGGGCTGTCGATGCGCAGAACCACAGCCCGTATGTCTTCGTCGTCACGCGCATCGCGGAGCTGGCGGGCGAGGCTGTCGCCACCGATCGCACCGGGCGGCTGCTCGCCGGGCACGATCTCACCGCTGGCGACGATCACGCCGACCTTGTCGGAGGGCCCGATCGTAAGCGCTTTCTGCGAGCGCAGGTTCGCGAGATACGACCAGTGATCGACACCTATATAGGTCTCGTCGTCGCCGTCCGGGCCCGTGATCTGCACCAGCCGCTCCTCGACTTCGGTGCGACCCTTGAGCGCGGTAACAAGACCGGCATCGAGCGCCATCTTCGCGAGATCGCCGCCAGCGCGCTTGAGTGCGGCCACGCTGTCGTCGGCATAGCTCTGCAGGCGCTCGGGCTCGAACTTGCGGGCGCGGGCGACATCGTCCTTGTAGGTGCTCCAAAGCGCCGTGAGCCAGGCCAGGCTCTCCTCGCGCTCAGCTGGAGACATGTCGTTGCGGCTGAACATCTCGGTTGCGGACTTGTATTCGCCGACACGGAAGACGTTCCAGTCGATCGCGAGCTTGTCGATCGCGTCCTTGACGAAGAGGCCATAGTTCGCGAAGCCGTCGATGAAGGCCACTCCCTGTGGATCGAGATAGATCTCGTCGGCATGCGCGGCAACGTAATACTGGCCCTGTTCGTAGAAGTCCGAGAAGGCGATGACGGGCTTGCCGCTCTCGCGGAACGAATCGATGGCGGAAGTCACCTCGCAGAGCTTGGCGACGCCTAGGCCTTCCATGCCGCCGAGATCGAGGTACAGCGCAGTGATGCGCTCATCGTCGCGCGCCTCGCGGATCGCCTCCACCAGATCGCGCAGCAGCGTCTGGCTGGGCGCCTGGCGCAGGCTGTCGGCGAGCGCGCGCTCGATCGGGTCGCCGGTGAGCTGCTCGACGATCGGACCCTGCGGCGCAATCACCAGGGCCGCGTTGTCTGGAACGAACGGTATCGAATGCGAGAAGGCGACCCAGAGACCGCCGAACAGCGCGAGCAGCAGGACGAGGTGCAGGATCTTCCGCAGGGTGTCGAGGCCACCCCAGAGCCAGCCGAGCAGACGTCCCAGTGCGCTCAACATGCGTGAACGGGTGGCGCCTCGCCCGGCGCCAGACTCCGCCTCAGACCTTCTCTTCGATGCGCGCTGCCTTGCCGGCGCGGTCGCGCAGGTAGTAGAGCTTTGCGCGGCGCACGTTGCCGCGGCGCTTCACGGTGATCGCGCCGAGGGACGGGCTGTAGGTCTGGAACACGCGCTCGACGCCCTCGCCGTGCGAGATTTTGCGCACCGTGAACGAGGAGTTGAGCCCCCGGTTGCGGCGCGCGATCACCACACCCTCGTAGGCCTGGACACGCTCGCGGTCGCCTTCTTTGACTTTTACCTCGACGACGACGGTGTCGCCGGGGCCGAAGTCCGGCACCTCGCGCTTCATGCGCTCAGTTTCGAGCGCGGCAATGATGTTGGTCATGTCTCACCCATCTCACAGTTACTGTTTCCCTGCCTCAAGCCGCGTCGCATCCTGCTCCGCCGCATATTCCTCGAGCAGCCGCCGCTCCTCGCGCGTCAGCTCACGCGCGTCCAGCAGATCCGGGCGGCGGGCGCGCGTTCGCCCAAGCGCCTGCCGTCGCCGCCAGCGCTCGATCTCGGCGTGGTTGCCGCCGAGCAGCACCGGCGGCACCGGCCGTCCTTCCCACACCTCGGGCCGCGTGTAGTGCGGCCAGTCGAGGAGCCCGGTCGTAAACGACTCGTGTTCCGCCGACTCCGCACAACCAAGCGTGCCCGGCAACAATCTTGCCATGGCGTCGATCAGCATCAGCGCCGGCAGCTCACCACCGGAGAGCACCAGGTCGCCCACCGATATGGTCTCGTCGATGCAGCACTCGACGAAACGCTCATCCACGCCCTCGTACCGCCCGGCCACCAGCACAAGACCGGGCAACCGGGCCAGCGCGGCGACCCGCGCCTGGTCGACCGGCCGGCCGTCCGCCGCGAGGTAGACGCGCCACGCGTCGGGCACGCGCAGCACGGCAAGCTCGACCGCCTGCCGCAACGGTTCGGCCTTCATCACCATCCCGGGGCCGCCGCCGTAGGGCCGGTCGTCCACCGTCCGATGCAGATCGGTCGCGAACTGCCGCGGATCGATCGTTTCCACCGTCAACACGTCCCGGGCAACTGCGCGCCCGAGCACGCCGAACGCGAGAGCCTGGGTCACGAGCTCAGGGAACAGCGTGACGACCACGATCCTCACGTCCGCCCCTCTGCTAGTCGTCCCGATGCCAGTCGAGCGTCATCCGACCCGCGTCGAGATCCACCTTGATCAATCGTTCCCGCACCAGCGGCACCAGCCGCTCACGCTCACCGCGGAGCACCAGCACCGGGTGCGCCGGCAGCTCGAGGATCTCCGCCACCTGTCCCAGGGCGTCTCCCTCGAGGTTGACCGCCGCAAGCCCGATCAGATCGGCAAAGTAGTACTCCCCGGGCGCCGTGGGCGGCAAGTCCGCCCGCCGCACCCAGAGCTCGGCACCCCGTAAGCCCACGGCATCCTCGCGGCTCGCGATGCCGTCGACCTGGACAGCGAACTGGCCACGGCCGACCCGCTTCCAGCCCCGGACGGCGACCTCGCCACCCGCGGCCCCGGCCCGCAGGGCCGGATAGCTCAAAACTTGCTCCGGCGGCTCTGTATAAGACTCGAGCCTGACCCATCCTTGCACCCCAAACGGTGCTCCAAACCGCCCCAGCACCACCACCTGGCCCGGCCCGGGAGCGGACCGTGGCGCTAAGGGCTCGCCGGGCCGGAGGGGGCCCACGACGGCCGTCAAGCCGCGGTCGCGACCCGCGAGCGCTGGCTCTTGATCAGGTGCGCCACCCGCTCGGACGGCTGCGCACCGCGCGCCACCCAGTGGTCGATGCGGCCAAGGTCGAGCCGCAGCTCCTCGCTGGCCCCACGGGCCACGGGGTTATAGAAGCCGACCTGCTCGAGGGCGGTACCGCCCGTGCGTCGGCTGTCGGTTACCACCACGTGGTAGAAGGGTTCCTTCTTTCCGCCACGGCGGGTCAATCGAATCGTCACCATCGTCGCCTGTACCTCTGTTCGGGGTGCCGCTTCGTGCACCCTTCGGGCCTTACCCGGCCAAAAAAGAGCCGCGAATTGTACCCAAAAGGCCCGCCCGGTTGCAGAAAAGTTGGCTGCGAGCCTTTTCTGGTCACCGCAGGCCGGGGGGCAGGCGGCCGCCCATGGTCCGCATCATGCGGGCGAGCCCCCCCTTCCCCATGCTCTTCATCATCTTCTGCATCTGCAGGAAGTTCTTGAGGAGACGGTTGATGTCGGACACCTGCACCCCGGAGCCCGCGGCGATCCGCCGCTTTCGTGAGCCGTCGATGTTCTTCGGGTAACGCCGCTCGCCCGGGGTCATCGAGCAGATGATCGCGATCTGCCGGCGGACGTCCTTCTCATTGCCCTGCGGGAGTTGGCCAGCCTTGGCCGCGAGTTGCGCCGGCAGCTTGTCGATGAAGGCGCCGATTCCGCCCATGCCCTGTAATTGCGTCAGCTGCGTGCGCAGATCCTCCAGGTCGAAATCCTTGCCGCGTGCCACCTTGCGCGCGAGCTTCTCGGCCTCCTCGCGATCAACCTTGCGGGTCACCTCCTCTACGAGCGACAGCACGTCGCCCATGCCGAGGATCCGCGAGGCCATCCGCTCGGGCTGAAACGGCTCGAGGGCGTCGGTCTTCTCGCCCACGCCCACGAACAGGATCGGCTTGCCAGTTACGGTGCGCACCGAGAGCGCCGCACCGCCCCGCGCGTCGCCGTCGGCCTTGGTGAGCACGACGCCGGTCAGCGGCAGCGCCGCGTCGAAGGCCCGGGCGGCGTTGACCGCGTCCTGACCCGCCATGCTGTCGACCACGAACAGCGTCTCGATCGGTGCTACGGCGCGCGCCAGCTCGCGCACCTCGGTCATCATCTCCTCGTCGACGTGCAGGCGTCCCGCGGTGTCGACGATCAACACATCGTAGACACCGCGACGCGCCGCATCGAGCGCGGCGCCGGCGATCGCGAGTGGTGTCTGATCGGCGCTGGCCGGCGCCACGTCGATCGCGAGCTGCTCCCCCAGGCGCGCGAGTTGCAGGATCGCCGCGGGCCGGTATACGTCGGTGCTCACGAGCAGCACGCGCTTGCGCTCGCGTTCGCGCAGCCAGAGCGCGAGCTTGGCCGCGGTTGTCGTCTTGCCCGCGCCCTGCAGACCGGCCAGCAGGATCACCGCTGGTGGCTGCACCCGCAGATTGAGGCCGCGGGTACCTTCGCCCATGACGCGCACCAGCTCCTCGTGGATCACGCGCACGAGCGCCTGCCCCGGGGTGAGGCTCTTGAGAACCTCGAGGCCGATGGCGCGGGTCTTCACCGAGTCGATGAACTCACGCACCACCGGCAACGCGACGTCGGCCTCGAGCAGCGCCATCCGTACCTGGCGCAGCGTATCGGCGATGTTATCTTCGGTGAGGCGACCGCGGCCCGTCAGACCGCCGACGACCACCGATAGACGCGACGAGAGCTTGTCGAACACGTGCAACCTCGACGAGGAATCGGCGTGCCCGAACGCACGCCGCGAAGCGCGTGATTATATGAGCAAGCGGGGGGTCTCGCGGCCGCCGCTCACCTGCAAACGCTCGCCCGGTTGTGACATCATCGTCGCGGCCATGCCCTGACCGAGCGCCACTTGCTGTCGTCACTGATCGCCGTCGCCTGCTACCTGATCGGGGCCGCCGTGCTCGGATTGAGCGCCTATCGGGCTGATGCGCATCTGGACCGCGGCGGCCGGCTGGCCGCGGCCGCGATCACGCTGGTCGGGCTCGCATTCCACGCGGCCTCGCTGCTCGTGGCGCAGCGCGAAGCACCGGGTATCGCGTTGTCGCTCGCTGACACCGCTTCGATCGTTGGTCTCGTCATCGCGGCCGTCGGCGTCTACATGATGCTGCGCTCGCGACCCGCGGGCGCGGTAGCGCTGCTGCTCGGGATCGCGGCGGTGCTCGAGGCGGGGTTCTCGCGGGGAGGACGGCACTTCTCGATCGCGCAGCCCGGGTGGGAGCTCACGTTTCACGTCGCGGTCGCGACAGCGGCGTTCGCCATGCTGACGATCGGCGCGGCGCTTGCCGCAGCGCACGCAGTGGTGGATCGCCGGCTTCGCAGCCATCGGCCGCTCGGCGTACTGCGAATTTTCTCGCCGCTCGAATCGCTCGAGTCCGGCTGCTTTCAGGCGATCCTCGCCGGATTCCTGCTGCTCACACTTGCGCTGGTGAGCGGCGCCTTCTTCATCGAGAACCTGTTCGCACAGCACCTGGTCCACAAGGTGGTCCTGGCGATGATCGCCTGGGCGCTGTTCGGGATGCTGCTGTTCGGCCGCCTGCGGTTCGGCTGGCGCGGACGGCGCGCGCTGCGCTGGGCGTTGTCCGGATACGCACTGCTCGCGCTGGCCTATTTCGGCAGCAAGCTGGTGCTCGAAACGCTGCTCGGCCGGCACTGGGGCTGAAGCCCTTGCTCGACGTACCGATAGCCGGGCTCACGCTTCTCCTCCTCGCGCTGATCGCGCTGTCCGCATTCTTCTCCGGCACCGAAACGGCGCTGATGAGCGTCAACCGTGATCGGCTGCGGCACTTTGCCCGCGAAGGCAGCCGCGGCGCGCGCGCGGCCGAGCGCCTGCTCGAGCGCCCCGATCGCCTGGTCGGTCTGATCCTCATCTGCAACAACCTCATCAACACGGCTGCGGCCTCGATCGTCACCCTGATCTGCGTCGAGCTGGGCGGCCTGCTAGGGGTCGCCATCGGCGTCGCACTCTTCACCGTGGTCCTCATCGTCTTCGGCGAGGTCGCACCCAAAACCGTCGGCGCGCGCCATCCGGAACGCCTCGCGCTGCCTGCGGCGCTCGTGTACGAGATGATGCTCAAGGTCCTGCAACCCGTGGTGTGGGCGATCAATCTGCTGGCTGGCAGCGTGCTGCGTCTGCTCGGTGTGTCGCGCGACCGCGAGCGCGCGGCTTCCCTCAGCCATGACGAACTGCGTACCGTCGTGGCCGAATCGAGCACGGTGATTCCGCATCGGCATCAGCGGATGCTGATGAGCATCCTCGACCTCGAGCGGATGAACGTCGAGGACATCATGGTGCCACGCACCGAGATCGCCGGACTCGATCTCACCGATGACTGGGACGACCTGCTTGCGCAGCTGCGCGACAGCCGGCATACCCGGATCCCGGTACACGAAGGCGGGCTCGACCACCTGGTGGGCATCCTGCACATGAAGAAGGTCGCAAGACTGCTGGCACGCGGGGAGCTGAACCGCGAGCAGCTCCGCGCGCTCGCGCGTGGCCGCGAGCCCTACTACGTGCCAGAAGGCACGACGCTGAACGAGCAGCTGCTTCAATTCCAGCAGCAGCGTCGTCGGCTCGCATTCGTCGTGGACGAATACGGCGACGTACTGGGGCTCGTGACGCTCGAGGACCTGCTCGAGGAGATCGTGGGCGAGTTCACGTCCGATACGTCCGCGCTGCACAAGGATGTGCTCCGTGAGCCGGGCGGTACCTTCGTCGTAAACGCCGCGGCGAGCGTGCGCGCGCTCAACCGACGGATGGGCTGGACGTTGCCGACGAGCGGGCCCCGGACGCTGAACGGGCTGATCGTCGAATACCTCGAGACGATTCCCGAACCCGGCACCAGCCTGCGTCTCGCAGATTACGCGATTGACATCCTGCAGACCGGCGAGAACGCGGTAAGGACCGTGCGCCTGCACCGCATCGATGAGGAAGCCGCGCGGCTCACTTCAGAACGCGCCGTCTAGCGCCGCCTGGAGGTGCGCCACGCCGGTCACCGCGATACCGTCGATGGAGCGGCGTGGGGCGTTGCCGGCCGGAATAATCGCGCGCGCGAAGCCCTGTTTGGCCGCCTCGCGCAGCCGCTCCTCGCCGAAGGGCACGGGTCGGATCTCCCCCGTGAGCCCGAGCTCGCCGAAAGCAACGAGGTTGGCGGGCAGCGGTCGTCCACGCAGGCTCGATGCCACCGCGAGCAGGGCCGGCAGATCCGCCGCCGGCTCGTCGATCCGCACGCCGCCCACGACGTTGACGAATACGTCGAGACCGGCGGTCGCGACCCCGCCGTGGCGATGCAGCACCGCGAGCAGCAGCGCGAGGCGGCTCGTGTCGAGCCCGACCGCGACACGACGCGGCGTGACACCCTGCGCGTCGTCGAGCAGCGCCTGCACCTCAACCAGCAGCGGCCGGCTGCCTTCGCGCGCCACCGTCACGATGCTGCCAGGCACTGGCTCCGCCCGCCGTGACAGGAATATCGCCGACGGATTGCGCACCTCCTTGAGCCCCTGTTCGGTCATCGCGAACACGCCGATCTCGTTCGCCGCCCCGAAACGATTCTTGACCGCGCGGATTACGCGGTAACGGCTGCCCGGGTCGCTTTCGAAATAGAGCACCGTGTCGACCATGTGCTCGAGGATGCGCGGACCGGCGATCAGGCCCTCCTTGGTAACGTGCCCGATCAGGAACACCGTGGCACCGCCTTCCTTCGCGTGGCGCACCAGACGCGCGGCGGACTCCCGCACCTGGGATGCCGACCCCGTCGACGATTCGCTCGCCTCGGTCTGCACGGTCTGAATCGAATCGACGATCAGCACCTTGGCCGCGGTGGCCGCGGCGGCATCGAGTATTTGCTCGACGCGCGTTTCCGCGAGCAGCCGCAGGCTGGTCGCTGCGAGCCCTAACCGCCGTGCGCGAAGCGCGATCTGGCGCACCGATTCCTCGCCCGAGGCATATACGACCGCGCGCTCACGCGACAGTGCATCGGCCGCCTGAAGCAGGATGGTTGACTTGCCGATCCCGGGATCGCCGCCAAGCAGAACGGCCGATCCGGCGACCAATCCACCGCCCAGCACGCGGTCGAATTCACCGATGCCGGTCGCTATGCGGTCGTCGGGCTCCGCCGTGATCTCCGTCACCGTTCTGGAAATCGGTGGCGGCGCCTCCGCCATTCGTGCGCCCGGCAAACGCACCGGCGCCACCGTCGTCTCCAGCGTGTTCCAGGCCTCGCAGGAAGGACATTGGCCCTGCCATTGCGACGTACGCTCACCGCAGGCGGCGCACACGTAGCTCGTTCTGGGCTTGGGCATGGTTCCGATCGCGGGTGGGCTGGCGATGCTAGCACGGCGCTTCCGGGCGGCCCGGATGTGTGACGGCGACGGCAACTCGACCCCAGACCAGCCCATATACTCGCGGGCGACATCATGCGTCCATCGACCGAAGAAACTCTGGTCCTGATGAGCACCGGCGGGCAACCCGCCGTGGCCATGCCTGCGGGTCCGCCGCCCGCGATGCTCGGCCGCTACCAGATTCTGAACGAGATCGGCAAGGGCGCGATGGGTGTCGTTTACCGGGCCCGCGACCCCATGATCAACCGCGAGGTCGCGTTGAAAGCGATCCCGCTGGCCGACGAGTTCGAGGGGCGTGAGCTGGAGGAAGCGCGCGGCAGGTTCTTCCGCGAAGCCGAGATGGCCGGCCGCCTGAGTCATCCGCACATCGTGACCATCTTCGACGCGGGCGAGCACGACGGCACGGCCTACATCGCGATGGAGCTGCTGCGCGGCCGACACCTCGTTGAGCACACGCAGCCGGAGCGGTTGCTTCCCGTGGCGGTGGCTCTCGACCTCGTCGGGCGTCTGGCGGACGCCCTGCACTTCGCGCACCAGCGCCAGGTCGTGCACCGCGACATCAAGCCGGCCAATGTGATGTACGATCCGTCGGGTGCGGACCTCAAGATCACCGACTTCGGTATCGCGCGGCTCACCGATTCCGCGCGTACGCGCACCGGCGTGGTGCTGGGCACGCCGTCGTTCATGTCGCCGGAGCAGCTCCAGGGCCGCGAGGTCACGGGGCGATCCGATCTGTTCTCGCTGGCGGTCACGCTGTATCAGCTGCTCACCGCGCAGCTGCCCTTCCGCGCCGATTCGATGCCGGAGCTGATGCTCAAGATCGTGCAGGACCCGCACCCGCGTATCCGTGCGATCCGGCCCGACCTGCCCGAGAAGCTCGACGCGTTCTTCGAACGCGCGCTCGGCAAGGATCCCGCGGATCGGTTCGAGAGCGGCGCGGCGTTCGCGGCGGCGCTGCGTCAGATCGGCGGAACGCTCCGGGACTGATGCCGTGCACCTCAAGGGCAAGCTCCGCTGCGTCGGCGCCACCGACACCGGACGCGTCCGCGAACACAACGAGGACACGATCGGCACCGATCCGGACGTCGGCCTGGTGGTGCTCGCCGACGGGATGGGCGGTTACAAGTCAGGAGAGGTTGCGAGCGGCATCGCAGTACGCACGCTGCTCGGGCTCATCAAGGAATCGGTCGAGCTCCAGGATCTGACGGTCACGGACCTGGGAACCGGCCTCAGCCGGCCGGGCATACTGCTGCGCGACGCTATCCACCGCGCAAACAAGATCATCTACCAGACCGCGCGCACGCAGCCGAACTGCGAGGGCATGGGCACGACCGTGGTCGCGGGGCTGTTCTTCGACGACAAGCTCACGATCGCGCATGTCGGGGATTCGCGGATGTATCGGTTGCGGGACAATCGGCTCGAGCAGGTGACCCAGGATCACTCGCTGATGCAGGAGCTCGTGTCGCGCGGGTTCTACACACCCGAGGAGGCCGCGCGAGCCGCCGCCAAGAATTTCGTGACGCGCGCACTGGGCGTGGAGCCCACGGTTGAGGTGGAGATCACAGAAATCCCCGTCGTAAAGGACGATCTGTTCCTGCTTTGCTCCGATGGCCTTTCGGACATGGTGGAAGACGACGATATTCAGTTAACGATCAGTACCTTTGGTGCTAATCTTGAAACGCTTGCCAAGCAGCTCGTGCTGCTGAGCAACGAGAATGGGGGCCGCGATAACATCTCGGTCGTCCTCGCGCGGGTGCTGGAAGGTTTCCCGGCGCGGCGCGGCATGATGGATCGCTTGCTCGGATTGTTCGGTTAACGACAAACGCAGGATCTCGCATGGCCAGGCTTGTTCTCAGTCTCGACGGGCAGGTGCTCGCCGAGTACAACATGAGCAAAGAGCGTTACACGGTCGGTCGTCTGCCGGACAACGACGTCCGGATCGACAACGCGGCGGTCAGCGGTCATCACGCGCTCGTGATCAACATCCTGAACGACTCGTTTCTCGAGGACCTCAACAGCACCAACGGCACCTACGTCAACGGCAAGCTGATCAAGAAGCATGCGCTGCAGCACGGCGACGTGATCACGGTCGGGCACCATGCGCTGCGCTTCGTGGACGGCGAGGCCGAGGAGCCGCAGGACGAATTCGAGAAGACCATGGTGATCGGCCCGCGCGCCGCAGCGCGGCTGCAGATCCCGCCCGCTGCCGCTGCACCGCCGCCGCCACCGGCCCCGACGCCCTCTGCGTCGCTACCAGGCTACGCGCCGCCGCCCGCACCGAAGAAAGGCAAGTTGCAGGTGCTGAGCGGTCAGTTCGCAGGACGCGAGCTCGAGCTGGTCAAGACGCTGACGACCCTCGGCCGACCAGGTGTTCAGGTGGCGGCGATCACGCGTCGCGCCGACGGGTATTACATCGTGCACGTCGAGAGCGGTCAGGGCGACTTCCCGCAGGTCAACGGCGTGCCGATCGGACCGCAGGCGCGCAAGCTCCACGACAACGACGTGGTGCAGCTCGCCGGCGTGAAGATGGGCTTCTTCGAGAACTGATCAGCGTACTTCGTGCAGCACCCGCTGGCTGACGCCGCAGGTCAGCTCGTAGGGAATGGCGCCCGCGTACCGGGCAACCTCCTCGACCGGCAGGCCATCGCCCCATAGCGTCACGCGATCGCCCGGCCGCACGGTCGGGAGGTCCGTGACGTCCACCGTGAGCATGTCCATCGACACGCGCCCGACCAGCGGCGCGCGTCGGCCGTCGATCAGCACGGGCGCGCCGGTGGCTGTTGACCGCGGGTAGCCATCGCCGTAACCGACAGCGGCGATGGCGATGCGGCTCGGGCGGCCCGCACGCCACGTGGCGCAGTAACCGACGGATTCTCCCGGCAGCACTGTCTTCACCGCGATCACCTCGGTCTCGAAGCTCATCACTGGCGACAGGCCGAAGTCCGCGCCGGACTCGCCGCGAAACGGCACGACCCCGTACAGCATCAGCCCAGGCCGTGCCCACTCGGAGCGCGCGTCGGGCCAGGCCAGGATGCCGGCGGAATTCGCGATGCTGCGTTCACCCGGGCACCCGGCCGTCGTGTCCGCGAAGCGCCGCAGCTGCGCGGCCGTCATCGGGTCGCTGCGATCGTCCGCGTTGGCGAGGTGCGTCACGAGCTGCGGCGGCTCAACGATGCCGGGGATCGCACGGAGCCGTGCGTGCGCCGCACGGAATTCCTCCGGGCGGAAACCCAGGCGGTTCATGCCGGTGTCGAGTTTCAACCAGGCTCGCAGCGGTGTCCTCCCCGCGTCGGCCTCGAGCAGAGCGAGCTGCTCGAAGCTGTGCACCATCAGGTCGAAACCCTGCTGTCGGGCCTGCGCGAGCTGCTCGGGCATGCGCACACCTTCGAGCAGCAGCACGCGCTGGTCGAAGCCTGCGTCGCGCAGCACAAGTCCTTCCTCGAGACGGGCGACCGCAAAGCCATCGCTCGCCGCGAGCGCGCGGGCCACCGGCACCAGGCCGTGCCCGTATGCGTTCGCCTTGATGACCGCGAGGACGCGGCAATCGGGCGCGAGCGCACGGACGCGCGCGAGATTGTGGCGCAGCGCCGCCGAGTTCACGACCGAGCGAACGTGGATCCTGGCCGCGACCGTCACGGCTCGCGGCCGTAGGCGCCGCTCGCGAGGTTCTCGAAACGTGTGTACTTGCCGAGAAAGGTCAGATGCACTTCGCCGGTCGGGCCGTTGCGTTGCTTGGCGATGATGATGTCGGCGATGCCCTTGCGCGGGGTGTCCGGCTCGTAGACTTCCTCGCGGTAGATCAGCATGATCAGGTCGCTGTCCTGCTCGAGGGCGCCTGATTCTCTCAGGTCGGACATTACCGGCTTCTTGTCGGTGCGCTGCTCGACGCCGCGGTTCAGCTGCGAGAGCGCGATGACCGGCACCTGCAGCTCCCTCGCCAGTGCCTTGATGGAGCGCGAGATCTCGGAGATTTCCGTGGCGCGATTCTCCTTCGTGCCCGGTACCTGCATGAGCTGCAGGTAGTCGATGATGATCAGGCCCAGCCCACGCTCGCGCTTCAGCCGGCGGGCACGCGCCCGCACCTCGGTGGGCGTGAGCGCGCCGCTGTCGTCGATGTAGATCGGGGCGCTACGCATCTGCGCGATCGCGCTGTTGATCCGCGCCCAATCCTCGTCGCCGAACATCCCCGTGCGCAGGTGGCTCTGGTCCACCCGTCCGAGCGAGGAGATCATGCGGAACGCGAGCTGCTCGCGCGACATCTCCATGCTGAACACCGCCACGGGGACGTTGTGCGAGATGGCCGCGGACTCGGCGATGTTGAGCGCGAGCGTCGTCTTGCCCATCGATGGCCTGCCCGCGACGATCACGAGGTCCCCGGGCTGCAGCCCGGCCGTCATGCGGTCGAGGTCGTTGTACCCGGTGCTGACACCGGTGAGCTGTCCCTGCGTCTGGTGCAGCAGGTCGAGCCGGTCGATGGTGGCACCCAGTACGTCGCGCAGCGGTACGAACCCGGATCCGCTGCGCTTTCCCTGCTCCGCGATCTCGAACACACGGCGCTCGGCGTCGTCGACGAGCTCGGTCGCGGTCCGACCCTCGTTCTCGTAGGCCGTGGCGGCGATCTCGCCGCTGACGCGGATCAGCTGCCGGAGCACCGAGCGCTCGCGGACGATGTCGGCGTAGGCACGGATGTTGGCGGCGGTCGGCGTATCGCGCGCGAGCCCGGCGAGGTATGCGAGTCCGCCGCTCTCCTCGGCGAGCCCCTTGGCGGCCAGGTGCTCCGCGAGCGTCACGGCGTCGCTCGGCTCGCTGCGCGCAGAGAGCTCGGCGATCGCGCCGAAGATGTGCTGGTGGTCACGCCGATAGAAATCATCGGCACGGAGCCGGTCGGCGATCGCGTCCCAGCTCGCGTTATCGAGCATCAACCCGCCGAGCACCGCCTGCTCGGCTTCGGCGGAATGCGGTGGCACGCGGAGCGCGTCGGTCTCGGGCGCTGCACGAACGCGCCTTCGAAGCGCTGCCGTCCCCGTATCCTGCTCCATGGTCGCGGCCCGCCGGGTCCTATTCCTCGGCGACCACCGTCACGGTGAGATCGACCTCGACATCGCTGTGCAGATGGACCTTGACGTGATGCTCGCCGACCAGCCGGATCGGCCCGCCCGGCAGGCGCACTTCACTGCGCTCGACCTCGATGCCGTCGGCGGACAACGCCTCGGCGATGTCGGCGGTGCCGATCGACCCGAAGAGCTTGCCTTCACCGCCCACCTTCGCGGTGATCGAAAGGGCGTGACCCTCGAGCCGGGCCGCCCGCGTACGAGCGGAGGCGAGATCGTCGGCCGCCCGCTTCTCGAGGTCGGTGCGCCGCTCCTCGAATTTCGCGACGTTGGCCGCGGTGGCGAGCGCCGCCTTGCCCTGCGGCAACAGGTAATTGCGCCCGAATCCGGGCTTAACCTTTACCCGGTCGCCGATGTTGCCGAGGTTGGCGACTTTCTGCAGGAGGATGACTTCCATCGTTGTTTCCTCAGACTGAAATTGAGTTCCGGCCGCCGGACCGCAGCCAGTTGTCCACGAATCCGACGCCGGCCAGCGCGGGCAGCGCGAACGGCGATACAAACACCAACAACAGGTAAAGCGCCCAGAGCCACGCGGTGTTCGCGCCGCGTTCGTGGCGGATCCGGTGCGCCGCGGCCACACCGACCAGCGCGAAAGCCGAAACCAGCAGGCGTGCCAGGTCGTCCGCAAACGGGTGCTCGATCAGGAACGACGCCACAATTGCTGCCGCGGCGACTGCGCCCAGCGCGCGGCCAAGACGTATCTGGCGGAACTCGGTGCCGAAGCTTCCGGACTCCGCCGAGAGGTGCTGCCACCAACGCGCGAGGAACACCGCGCACATGCCGAGCAGCAGCGTGAGCACCGTGACCCAGCCCCAGAGCCCGCGCGCCAGGGTATCGAGGAAGACGTCGTCGAGCGACAAGCCGCGTCGCTGCATCTCCTGCGCGAGCTGGCGCACGACCGGCGACCAGAACTGCGTCGGGTCCCCAAGCGCCGCGTGCAGGACGGCAAGCAATCCGATGCCAGCCAGCGTCGCGAGCTGCAGACACAACGACAGCGATCCTGTGCGGCGCAGCACCCAGGCGAGGGCGAGCGGCGGGCCGAGGACCCAGAACGCGTAGATCACGCCAACCGGCACCGAGCGCCCGATGAACCAGATGGCGAGCGCAAGCAGCAGCGAGGCGCCAGCCGCCACCATCGCCCCCTGCCGTGGGCCGCGCGCTAGGGCGAGCAGCGCCGGGACTGCGCCCGGCAGAAAGAAGAAGAAGCCGATGCCGAAAAACGGCAGCAGACCGAGCAGCCCGGTGGCGAACACCGCGCCGCCGGGATTCGTGGCGAGCCAGTTGGCGATCGAGCGGTTCATCGAAGCGGTCCGGGCCGAGAGCGGCGCGGCGCCCGCACGCTCAGTGCTGATCGGTGTAGGGCAGCAGCGCAAGAAACCGCGCGCGCTTCACCGCCAGCGCAAGCTGACGCTGGTAGTTCGAGCGTGTGCCCGTGATCCGGCTCGGGACGATCTTGCCCGTCTCGGTGATGTAGCCCTTGAGCGTCGCCAGATCCTTGTAATCGATCTGCTCGATGCCTTCGGCGGTGAACTTGCAGAACTTGCGGCGGCGGAAAAAGCGTGCCATGGATCACCCGTTGAATGTGTCGGTCTCGGTCCGATCGCGACGGGCTTCGCCGCGCGACGCGATCGCCTCGTCGCCACCATCGCGATCCTGCGCCGAAGATTCGTCTCCGCGCACGCCCTCCTCCTCCTTGGCCATCGGCGAAGGCTCGACTACGGCGCTCGGTACCGCCACGACGAGGTTACGGATCACCGCATCGCTGAAGCGAAACGCACCGGTGAGTTCGTCGAGCGTCTTCTTGTCGCACTCGATATTCATCAGCACGTAATGTGCCTTGTGGACCTTGGCGATCGGATACGCAAGCTGCCGGCGGCCCCAGTCCTCGAGACGATGCACCGCGCCCTGGCCGGCGGCGATCATGCCCCGGTACCGCTCGATCATCGCCGGAACCTGCTCGCTCTGGTCAGGGTGGACCAGAAACACGATCTCGTAATGACGCACCGAAGTGCTCCTTGTGGTTGCAGCCACCCGAAAAGCAAAAAGCCCGGTGTGGCAAGGAGTTACGTTTCCCGTCAGGTCGCACGGACCCGGTGGGGCGGCGAAGAATAGGCGAGCCCTCCGTCCAAGTCAATTTTGACCCCAGAGCGCCATTACGCCGAGGTCATCTCACTCCGAGCCGAACTTCTCTGGCGTACGGCCTCGTAGAGCAGGACGCCGGCGGCGACCGAGACGTTGAGACTCTCGACCGCGCCCGCCATCGGTATCGCGACCAGCCGGTCGCAGCATTCGCGGGTCAGCCGGCGTAACCCCTCGCCTTCGGAGCCCAGCACGAGTGCCGTGGGCCCGGCGAGATCGGCCTCGTAGAGCGACACCGGCGCCTGATCATCGGTACCGATGACCCAGATCCCGAGCTCCTTGAGCGCGCGCAGCGTCCGGGCGAGATTGATGACCGCGATAAACGGCACCGTCTCCGCAGCGCCGGCGGCCACCTTGCGCACGACGGGTGTCAGCCCTGCGGCCCGATCGCGCGGCGCGATGACCGCGCACACACCCGCGGCATCGGCGCTCCGCAGACATGCGCCCAGGTTGTGCGGATCCTGCACGCCGTCGAGCACGAGCAGCAGCGGCGAACCCGACGCGGCGGCGATCGCCTCCTCGAGGCGCGTCTCCGGATCGCTGGCGCGCCGTGAGCCGTCGGGCATCAGCACGGCAACCGCGCCCTGGTGGCGGCCACCGTCCGCAAGCACGGCAAGCTCGGCCTCCTCCACCGTCGCGACGGGGACACCGGCCGCTTCCGCGAGCGCACGCAGCTCGCCGAGACGGCGATCGTCGCGACGCCCGAGCAACAGCAGCCTCTGCAACCGCCGCGGGCTGCGGATCAAAAGCACCCGCACCGCGTGGATGCCGTAGGTAACCGGCTCGATCGCCGGTCGCGTCATCCGCGCCTCCTCCGCCCGGTCCATGGCCGCCTCGTGCGTTGCGTCGGCTCGGCGGCGCCCGCCAGCTCGAAATCGATTCGCCGGTCATCGAGGGAGACGTTGCTCACGCGTACGCGCAGCCTGTCGCCGAGCCGGAAGGTTCTTCCAGAGCTGCGACCGATCATCCGGTAACCGGACGAATCGCGCGCGAAGTAATCCTGCCCGAGCGCGGAAACGTGCAGAAGGCCGTCGACCTGCAGACCCTCGAGTTGCACGAAGAGGCCGAAGTCGACCACGCCGGACACGATGCCGTCGAACTCGCGGCCGATGTGCTCCTGCATGTAGAAGCATTTGAGCCAGGACACCGCGCTACGCGTCGCCTCGTCGGCACGCCGCTCGCGAAATGAGCAATCCTGTCCGAGCGCGGCGAACGGGCCGTGCCAGGTGAGCAGGTCGGCGGACTCTCCCCCACGCAGCACCTGGCGGATCCCCCTGTGCACCACGAGATCCGGATAGCGCCGGATCGGCGAGGTGAAATGCGCATAGTGGTCGAGCGCCAGCCCGAAATGACCGATATTGCCGGGCTGGTAAACGGCCTGCGGCATGGTGCGAATCACCGCGGTGCTGATCAGGGTCGCATCCGGTCGGTCGCCGATCTGCTGCAGCAGCTCGCGGAGGTGCTCGGGCCGCACGTCCGCGGCCGGCGGCAACCAGAGACCGAACTCGCGCAGAAACTGTCGCAGCGTCTCGAGACGGTCGAGCTCGGGCAGGCCGTGCACCCGGTACAGCGTCGGCATCCGATGACGATCGAGGAAGCGTGCCGCCGCGACGTTGGCGGCGATCATGCATTCCTCGATTAGCCGATGCGCGTCGTTGCGCGGCTGCTCGACGATTGCGGCGATCCGCCCGTCGGAATCGAACTTGAGCTTGAGTTCAGGTGTATCGAGCTCGAGCGCACCGCGACCGGAGCGCGCCATCGTGAGCGCGCGGTAGACGCCGTGCAGCGCGAGCAGGCGCTCGCGCAGCGGCTGTAGCCGGGCGCTCGGCCGGGCGTCGCGCCGCTCGAGAAATTCTCCAACCTCGCCGTAGGTGAGCCTCGCCGCCGAGCGCATCACGCCCTCGAAGAAGCGGGTCCGACTCAGCACGCCCTTGTCGCTCACCCGCAGTTCGCAGCACATGCAAAGGCGCTCCTCGTCCGGTACGAGCGAGCAGAGGCCGTTCGACAGCGCCTCCGGCAGCATCGGCAGCACGCGGTTCGGGAAATACACCGAGGTGCCGCGATTACGCGCCTCCGCGTCGAGCGGAGTTCCCGGCCGGACGTAGTGACCGACATCCGCGATCGCGACGATCAGGCGGTAGCCGCCCTTGACGGGCTCGCAGTAGACCGCATCGTCGAAGTCACGTGCGTCCTCACCGTCGATCGTGACGAGCGCGAGCTCGCGCAGATCGGTGCGCCCTGCGATGGCATCCTGCGGGATCTGCGCGCCATACCTGGCCGCTTCGGCGAGCACCGGCTCCGGGAACTCGAACGGCAAGCCGTGCGAGTGAATCGCGATGTCGGTTTCCATTCCCGGTGCGCCGTGGTCTCCCAACACGCGGCTCACCTCGCCCACGGGTTGCGTGTTGCGACCCGGCTGGCCGGTGAGCTCGACGATGACGACCTGGCCGGACCGCGCCCCGCTAAGTCCCCCGGATGGCACCAATACTCGATGTGTCATGCGCGGGTTGTCCGGCACGAGATATGCGACGCCGGCCTCGACGTGCAGCCGGCCAACGACTTCGCGGGTGCGTCGTTCGAGCACCTCGACGATCGATCCCTGTGGCCTGCCTCGATATCCGGACCCTTCCACACGCACGGCTACGCGATCGCCATGCATCACCTCGCGCATCTGCTGGGCGGCGAGAAACACGGGCGGTGCGCCGTCGTCCGGCAGCAGCAAGCCGTCGCCGTTGCGGTTCGCACTGACTGTTCCGACGACGAGCCCAGGCAGCTGTTCTCGCAGGCAGAACTGCCCGCGCCGGTTGACTACCACTTCACCCGCGCGCACCAGCGTGTCGAGCAGCTCCTCCGCTTGCGCAGCGCTCGCCGGGCCGAGCGCTGACTTCAACTCTTCGAGACGCAGCGGGCGTCCCGCGCCGCGCAGCACGGTGAGCACCGCATTGGGACGCGGCAACCGCGGACGCGGCGGGCCAGCGCGACGTGGAGCGGCGTCCCGGCGACGGCGTTGTTCTCTGTGTTTTTTCATGTGCTTCCAGGCGGCATTTTCTGCCGCGAGTATTCGTTGACAGTGCCGGGGGCCGCCAGTAAATTGCGCCGCCTCCGACGCGGCCGGCGCCGCGACTCACCCGTGCCCAGGTGGCGGAATTGGTAGACGCACTAGTTTCAGGTACTAGCGGGTAACACCGTGGAGGTTCGAGTCCTCTCCTGGGCACCAGCAATCTTCTTAAAGCTATTCTAGCTTAAACAATAAGTTACCGTCGATTTTTATACACCGGCTTAGGCACTTTTCGCGCGATCCCGGCGCGTGGCTCCTAGCAGTCCGAGGATTCCCGACCGATGCTGACGTTGACCGGGAAAGTGTTCGTGGTGGCCGGTGGCGGCAGCGGCATCGGCGAAGCCACGGCGCAGACGCTCGCTCGTCACGGCGCGCGGGTCGTAGTTGGTGATCATCGGCCCGGACCGGCGCACGCGGTCGCCAGACGGATTACCGCATCCGGCTGCGAGGCCAGTGCACAGGCGTTCGATATCACTGACGAGACCTCGGTCCGCGCACTGATCGCAAGCGCCGTCGATCGCTATGGCGCTCTCGACGGCATACACATCAACGCGGCCGATCTCGACGCGGTAGTGCACGACAGCGACGCGGTCGACGTCCCCCTCGAGATTTACGATCGCACGCTCGCGGTCAATCTACGTGGCCACCTGCTCTGCACACGCCATGCGGTGCCGGCGCTGCTCGCGCGCGGCGGCGGCGCGATCGTCTACACGAGCTCCGGCGCGGCGTTCATGGGCGAGTCGTCGCGGGTAGCCTATGCGATAGCCAAGAGCGGGCTGCATGCGCTCCTGCGCCACGTCGCTTCGCGCTGGGGGAAACAGGGCATCCGGGCGAACGCGGTCGCACCCGGGCTCGTGATGACCGATACCGTACGCCGGGCGATGAGCGAGGACGCCTGTGCGCAGGTCCTGGCGATCACGCGCAGTCCGCGGCTGGGCACACCAGAGGACATCGCGGCGGCAGTGGCTTTCCTGCTTTCCGACGAGGGCGAGTGGATCAATGGCCAGGTGATTTCCGTCGATGGTGGTGTGACCCTGCGCTGACGACGCTTGCGCGGCGCGCGTCATCCGGCACCGCAATCGCGGGCCCGGATGTCACACATCGGTTAGCAACACGACCTTGCCGAACTGCGCGCCTTGTTCCAGCCACTGGTGCGCCTCGGCGGCTCGCTCCAGCGGAAACGTACGATCGATGACCGGTCGCATGCGGGCGGTCTCGAGCCATGGCCAGACATGCGTCTCGACCGCATGCGCCAGCCGCGCCTTCTCGTCTGCGTCGCGGGCGCGCAAGGTCGACGCGGTGAGCGTCAGGCGCTTGATCATCAGGAGCCGCAGGTCGACTTCCACCTCGTGACCGCTCATGGTCGCGATCACGACGAGGCGCCCGTCCGGTCTGAGGAGCTCGACGTTGGCGGCGAAGAGAGTTGCCCCGACCATGTCGAGCACCACGTCGGCACCACCGGCAGACTTCACCTCGGCCGCCCAATCCGGGCTGGTCGTATCGAGAGCGAGATCAGCGCCCATGCTGCGCGCCTGCACGGTCTTCGCTTCGCCCCGCGCCGTCGCGATCACCCGGGCGCCGGCGGCCTTTGCCATCTGGATCGCGGTCACGCCGATACCGCTGTTTGCACCGTGTACGAGCAGTGTCTCGCCGGTGCGCAGGGCACCACGTTCGAAGACGTTGCTCCAGACGGTGAACACCGTTTCCGGCAACGCCGCGGACTGAACGAAGTCGAGACCCGCCGGCAGCGGCAGTGCATGGCGGCCATCGACGGCCGCAAACTCGGCATACCCGCCGCCCGGCAGCAGCGCAGTGAGCCTGTCACCGATCTTCCACCGCGCGGTATCCGCACCGACCGCGACGACCTCGCCCGCGACTTCGAGACCGAGTATCTCGGGTGCCCCCGGTGGCGGCGGATAGCGTCCCTCGCGCTGGACGATGTCGGGGCGATTGACGCCCGCCGCGCGGACCCGGATCAGTATCTGGCCGGCTCGCGGCACCGGTGTCGCGACCTGCTCGACACGCAGCGCCGTCGCGGGTCCCTTCCCTCCCTCGATCGTCACAGCCCGCATGATTGTGCCCCTGCAAACCTGGCTCGGAACCAGAGCCGACTCAGTCGAAGGGATGTCGGAGAACGATGGTCTCGGCGCGATCGGCACCGGTGGAGACGATATCGATCGGCACGCCCGCCAGCTCCTCCATGCGCGCCAGGTAACGTCGGGCATTATCGGGGAGGCGCGCAAACTCGGTGATTCCAGCCGTCGGCTCGCTCCATCCGGGCAGCGCTTCGTAGACCGGCACCACTTCCGCGTAACGATGCGGCAACAGCGGCGGGTTCTCGCGGATCTCGCCGTCGATGCGGTAACCGGTGCAGATGCGGATCGTGTCGAGGCCGTCCAGCACGTCCAGCTTGGTGACGCCGAGGCTCGAGATGCTGTTGTGCAGCACTGCGCGACGCAGCGCGACAGCGTCGAACCAGCCGCAGCGCCGGGGCCGACCCGTGACCGCGCCGAACTCGTGGCCGACGCGCGAGAGATGCTCGCCCATCTCGTCGAAGAGCTCGGTGGGGAACGGACCCGCGCCGACGCGCGTCGTGTACGCCTTCACGATGCCGAGAACGGCGTGGATGTCGCGGGGGCCGAGGCCAGTGCCGACCGCGGCGGCGCCCGCAGTCGTGTTCGACGAGGTGACGAAGGGATAGGTTCCGACGTCGACGTCGAGCAGCGCGCCCTGAGCCCCTTCGAAGAGCAGGTTGCCGCCGGCCTGCATATGCGCGCGCAACCGCTCGCTCACGTCCTCGACCAGCGGCAGCACGCGCTCGGCTTGGGCAAGACAGTCCTCGAGCGTGCGCTGGAACTCGACCGGCTCCACGCTGAAATACCGCTGCAGGACGAAGTTGTGAAAATCGAGCATCTCGCCGAGTCGGGCTGCGAGGCGATCGCGCTGGAACAGATCGGCGACGCGCACCGCGCGCCGCGCGACCTTGTCCTCGTAGGCCGGACCGATACCGCGGCCGGTCGTGCCGATCGCATTGGCGCCGCTTGCGCGCTCGCGCGCGCGGTCGAGCGCGACGTGCGACGGCAGGATCAGCGCGCAGTTGGGGCTCACCCGCAGCCGCTCGTAGACCGGCACGCCCTTCTGCACCAGCGCATCCGCCTCCCGGAAGAGCGCTTCAAGCGAGAGCACCACACCGTTGCCGATCAGGCACTGAACGCCTGGATGCAGAATGCCGGACGGTATCAGCGACAGGACCGTCCGCGCGCCGTCGATCACCAGCGTATGTCCGGCGTTGTGTCCCCCCTGGAAGCGGATGACCGCGGCGACGCGCTCCGTCAGGAGGTCGACGATCTTGCCCTTGCCCTCGTCGCCCCACTGCGCGCCGATGACGACCAGGTTCCTGGACATGGCAGGTGCTCCGGATTCCGTCAGCCGGACCCGCGTACTACGTACAGGAGGGCGGCGCCCGCAATCATGCTCGCGAACCCCACGGCGCGAAGGGTGCGGTCATCGAGCCTCGCAACCTGAAGCAGGGCCTGCTTCAGCGCGCCCGGGTTAAGGAACGGCATCAGGCCCTCGATGATCAGATACAGCGCGCACGCCGCCCACAGGTCGTTCCATTCCAGCATCGCTACGGCCCCCGACCGCGCGGATCAGGGTCCCGCGTCCTTGAGATACTTGAAGAACTCGCCTTGAGGCGTGATCACCAGGATGTCGCCCTGCTTGCCGAGCGAACGGCGGTACGCCTGCAGACCGCGATAGAACGAGTAGAACTCGGGATTGCGGCCATAGGCGCGCGCATAGATGTCGGCCGCGGCCGCATCGCCCTCGCCGCGGACGATCTCTGCGGTCCGGTACGCGCCGGCCAGGATTTCGGTACGCTGGCGCTCGGCTTCCGCGCGCGTCTGCTCGGATACCGCCGAACCCTCGGCGCGGAGCTGCGCAGCCTGGCGCGCAAAGTCCTGACGCATGCGGTTGAAGACCGATTCGCTCACTTCCTCGGGCAGGTCGATACTCTTGACCCGCACGTCGATCAGGATGATGCCGAGCTCGCTGACGTTGCTTCCCGCGATCTTGACCACTTCGCCAAGGAACTCGCTGCGATCGGCCGCCACGACCTGCTGGATCGTGCGGCGCGCGATGACTCCCTTGATTCCGTCCTTGACGATCTCGCCGAGTCGGCGGTTGGCGACCTCCTCGGTTCCGCCGGCGGTGGAGATGTAATAGCGCGACACGTCGGCGATGCGCCACTTCACGAAGAAGTTGATCCGCAGGATCTTCCCTTCGCTGGTCAGGAACTGTTCGGCGGGATAGTCCTCGGTGAGGATCCGCCGGTCGAACTTGCGGACGTTGTTTATGAACGGCACCAGAAAATGCAGGCCGGGCTGGTAGTCGGCGCGCACGATCTCGCCGAAGCGGAACTTGACCGCGAGATCCGTCTCGCGCACCGTGAAGGCCGCCATCGACAGCAGGAGCACGAGCGCGCCGAGCGCGAACACGGCCAGATAGCTTCTGTTGCCCATCAGCGGCTGCCTCGCTCGCGACGCGCTTCGATGGAGACATCCGGCGTCGTCTCCTGGGTCTCGCGGACCGC
>DATJKD010000174.1:0-3987 GCA_035491795.1 Steroidobacteraceae bacterium
CCACGTGATGGACTGGGTTAACGCCTTTGCGCTCGCAGTCAACGAGGAGAACGCCGCAGGCGGCCGGGTCGTGACCGCACCCACCAACGGCGCGGCCGGGATCGTCCCGGCGGTGATCGCCTACTACCGCCGCTTCGAGCCTGGCGCGAGCGATGAGGGCGTGTTGCGTTTCCTGCTGGTCGCAGGTGCGATGGGAATGCTGTACAAGCGCAACGCCTCGATCTCAGGGGCGGAGATGGGCTGCCAGGGCGAGGTTGGCGTCGCCTGCTCGATGGCGGCCGCGGGCCTGGTCGCGGCGATGAACGGCACGCCCGAGCAGATCGAGAACGCCGCCGAGATCGGCATGGAGCACAACCTCGGGCTCACCTGCGACCCGATCGCGGGGTTGGTGCAGATCCCCTGTATCGAGCGCAATGCCATGGGCGCGATGAAGGCGATCAATGCGGCGCGGCTTGCGGCGTGTGGCGATGGCACGCACAAGGTCTCGCTCGACCAGGTCATCGCGACGATGCGGCAGACCGGACACGACATGTCGGTTATCTACAAGGAAACGAGCCAGGGAGGCCTGGCCGTCAACGTTCCGGAGTGCTGACCATGCAGGATCGCAGGAGCGTCGTGACAGGCGCGTTCGGCCAGCTCGGATCCACGGTGGCCCGCGCGTTCGCGCGCGCAGGGGCAAAAGTCGCGCTGCTGGACGTGGCGCCGACGATTCCACCCGTGCTCGAGGCCGAGTTCGGACATAGCCACCTGCTGATACGCGCCGTCGATCTCGCCGACGTGGAGGCGACCCGCAAGGCGATGGCCGCGGCCGCGATGCGCTTCGGCGGTATCGACGTGCTCGTCAACGTCGCTGGCGGGTTTCGTTACGAGACGCTGCTCGAGGGCGGGGTCGCCACCTGGGACGAGATGTTCGCAATGAATCTGCGCACCGCCGTGGTGAGTTGCAAGGCGGCGCTGCCGGCGCTGCTCGAGAGCGGTCGGGGGCGGATCATCAACATCGGCGCTGGCGCCGCAGCAAAGGGCCGGACCGGCATGGGCGCGTATACGGCATCGAAGGCAGGAGTGCAGCGTCTCACCGAGAGCCTCGCGGACGAGCTCAAGGACCGTGGCGTGACCGTGAATGCGATTCTTCCCGGCACGATCGACACGCCGCGCAATCGCGCCGATATGCCAAACGCCGACTTCTCGCGCTGGGTGTCGCCCGCCGCGATTGCCGAGGTGATCCTGTTTCTGGCCTCCGACGCGGCCTCCGCCGTCACCGGTGCGTCGATCCCGGTCACCGGCCGCGGCTGAATGAGCCCGAACTTCAGGTGGGCTTGCGCGGGTAGTCGAACTCGGCGTCCTGGCCACAGCCCCAGTCGAGGCGGTCCCAGGCGGTAATCTCGAAGCGCGCCGTGAACACGGCGCAGGTCGGCATATTGTCGATCGTGTCGTCGGCCGACAGGCGGTTGGCGAACTCGGTGATGCCCGGATTGTGACCCACCACCATGAGCTGCCGCGATGCACCGCCGAGCTCGCGCAGAACATGGAGCAGGTCGGCGGGCGCCGCCAGGTACAGCCGCTCTTCGGCGGTGAGCAGCGACGGAGCGACACGCAGCTCTCGGGTCATGATGGTGGCGGTGGTCAATGCGCGCACGGCCGGGCTCGAAAGGATACGGTCGGGTTTGAGGCGTCGCGACCGGAGCCGTCGTGCCATCTCGGGCGCATCCCGCTGGCCGCGCGTATTCAGCGGGCGGTCCCAGTCCTCCTGGCCGGGCAGCGACCAGTCCGACTTCGCATGCCGCACGAGGATCAGGCGTTTCACGCGGCCTGCACCTCGACCATGCCGTCGGTGACTCGCGTCGCATAGGTGCGCACGGGCTCGTAGGCGGGCGGTGTCAGCGCCTCTCCGGTCCGAAGGCAGAACCGCGATCCGTGCCGCGGGCACACCACGACGTCGCCATCGAGCTCGCCACCGGCGAGACCCTCGCCGTCGTGCGTGCAGACGTCCTCCACCGCGAGGAACTCGCCGTCGACGTTGAAGACCGCGACGAAGCGGCCGTCGACCTCGACGCTTGCATAGTCACCGGCAAGGATGGATACCGCCGGGGCGACCGGGATCCACGGCCTGGAGTCGGCGCCGCTGTCGACGGGTGACCGGTCGGTCACATCATGCCCGTCTGCAGTCGCGCCGCTTCGGTCATCATGGTCTGGTTCCACGGCGGATCGAACACCAGCTCCACGTCGGCGCGCTTCACCGTCGGGATGAGCTCGACCTTTTCGCGGATATCCTGGACCAGCACTTCGCCCATGCCGCAGCCGGGTGCGGTGAGAGTCATCTCGATCGAGATCACGCGCCCGTCCGGCTCGGAACGCACCTCGCAGGAATAGACGAGCCCCAGGTCCACGATGTTGATCGGGATCTCGGGGTCGTAGCAGGTCTTCATCTGCTGCCAGGCGAGCTCGCGCACGTCCGCGTCGCTGGCGTCGGGCGGGAGCTCCGGCACCGCGGCGAGCTCCTTGCCGAGCGCATCCGCGTCCTTGCCCGCTACGCGGAACAGGTTGCCCTCGACGTAGACCGTGAAGCTGCCGCCGAGCGCCTGTGTTATGAATCCGCTCTGCCCGGTGCGCAGCTTGACGTTGATGCCGGCGGGTACGATGACCGCGTCCACGTCACGCGACAGCGTAAAGGGCTCGTTGTCGAAGCGGCTCATGGCCACTCCGCCGGGTTGCCCTCGGTACACACAGGCTCGGCCTGCGAATGCAGCGCCGCGTCGAGCGTGTGCCAGCAGAGGCTTGCGCACTTGACCCGCGCCGGGAACTCGCGCACGCCGGACAGGGCGCCGAGCTTGCCGAGCGGGACCGGATCGATCGACGCATCGGGGCTCGTGAGCAACTGGTGCATCGTCGTGAACAGGCGTTCGGCCTCGGCGATCGGGCGACCCTTGACGCTCTCGGTCAGGAGCGACGCCGAGGCAACCGAGATGGCGCAACCGCTCCCCTCGAACGAGACGTCCCTGATCGTGTCGCCCTCGAGCCTGACGTAAAGCGTCAATCGGTCACCGCACAGCGGGTTGAAACCCTCCGCGTGCCGGTCCGCATCCGGCATCGCGCGGAAGTTCCGCGGATGGCGGTTGTGGTCGACGATCACGTCGCGGTACAGGTCCTTGAGGTCCATCAGGCGAACATCCCGCGGGCGAGCTGCACGGCGGCAGCGAGCCGCTCGACTTCGTCGTGTGTGTTGTAGAACGAGAAGGAGGCCCGCGCGGTCGCCGGCACTCCGAAGAACTCCATGACCGGCATCGCGCAATGGTGACCGGTGCGGATCGCGATACCCTGGTGATCCAGGATCGTGCCGATATCGTGCGGATGCACGCCATCGAGTGTGAAGGACACGACGGCACACTTGTCGGCAGCCGTCCCGACCAGGGTGAGCCCCGGAATCTTCCGGAGGCGCTCGTTTGCGTGCGTGAGCAGCTCATGCTCGGCGGCTGCAATTCGATCGAGGCCGAGCGTCTCCAGGTAATCCACGGCTGCCGCCAGTCCGACCGCGCCGGCAATGTGCGGCGTGCCGGCTTCGAACTTGTGCGGAACCTCGTTGTAGATAGTGCGTTCGAAGCTCACCGCCAGGATCATGTCGCCGCCGCCCTGCCAGGGTGGCATCGCCGTGAGGAGCGCCTCGCGTCCGTAGAGCACACCGATCCCGGTCGGGCCGCACATTTTGTGCGACGAGAAGCAATAAAAGTCGCAGTCGAGTGCCTGCACATCGACTTTCATGTGCGGCACGGCCTGGGCGCCGTCGAGCAGGATCGTCACGCCGCGGCGGCGTGCTTCGGCGATGAAGCGGTCGACGGGCACGATGGTGCCGAGCGCATTTGACACGTGAGCCAGCGCAAGGAGCCGCGTCTGTCCGGACAACAGCCCGAGATAGGCGTCGAAGTCGAGCTCGCCAGCGCGCGTCATCGGTATCACCCGCAGTCGCGCACCCGTCTGCTCGCAGAGCAGCTG
>DATJKD010000175.1:0-36611 GCA_035491795.1 Steroidobacteraceae bacterium
GTCGCCACGATCACTGCCGCGGACGGCCTGAGCCCCGCCTTGCGGCACTTGATGTCGATGAACTTCTCCGCGCCGAGGTCGGCACCGAAGCCCGCCTCGGTCACGACGTAATCGGCGAGTTTCAGCGCGGTGCGGGTCGCCATGACCGAGTTGCAGCCATGCGCAATGTTGGCGAACGGCCCGCCGTGGATAAACGCCGGGTTGTTCTCGAGTGTCTGCACCAGGTTCGGCGCCAGTGCGTCCTTGAGAATCGCCGCCATCGCGCCGTGCCCCTTGATGTCGCGCGCCAGTATCGGCTGGCGGTCGCGCGTGTGACCGACGACGATCCGGCCCAGCCGTTCCCTGAGGTCGCGCAGGCTGGTGGCCAGGCACAGTATCGCCATCACCTCGGAGGCCACGACGATGTCGAACCCGTCCTGGCGTGGATAGCCGTTGGCGGGGCCGCCGAGCCCAACCGTGATCTCGCGCAAGGCGCGGTCGTTGACGTCGACGACGCGCCGCCAGCTTATGCGGCGCACATCGAAGCCCCGTTCGTTGCCCCAGTGGACATGGTTATCGATCAGCGAGCTCAGCAGGTTGTGCGCTAGGGCGATGGCGGGGAAGTCCCCGGTGAAATGCAGGTTGATGTCCTCCATCGGGACGACCTGCGCATAACCACCGCCCGCCGCGCCGCCCTTCATGCCGAACACCGGGCCGAGCGCTGGCTCGCGCAGGCAGATGACGGTCTTCTTGCCGATGCGGTTCAGCGCGTCGCCGAGACCCACCGTCATCGTGGTCTTGCCTTCACCCGCCGGCGTCGGGGACATTGCCGTCACCAGCACCAGCTTGCCGTCCGGGCGGCCGTTGACATGCTCGCAGTAGTCGAGCGCCAGCTTCGCCTTGTACCGACCGAAGGGATGCAGGTGTTCCTCGGGGATGCCGAGTCGCTCCATCCCGAGCGGGACGATGGGCTTCATCGTCGCGCGCTGCGCGATATCGATGTTGGAGAGTGGCGCCGTAGCCGTCATCTTTCTTGTTCCTTATTTCATGCCGTGGCGCTCGCGCGCCGCTTTGAACCGTGCCAGGCTCGCCGCCGGCCATTCCTGCTTTGGATCGTAGAACTCCGGCACCGACCGTGCGCCGGCCGGCAGGACTACCCACGGCTGCTTGGTCGATGTGAAAATGTGGATGTCCGGAGACAGCGAGCCCGCGTTATCGAGGGTGCCGACGCGCACGAAGCGGATCGCATCTCCGCCGCCCGGGTAGTTGCTCCACAGCGCGACGTAGCACCTGGGGCAGCGCGTGATCTTCTGACCACGCCCGCTGTTCGACGGCGTGTCGATCGCCAGCGGTGACCCTGCCAGCACTTCGACGCACTCCGCCTCGACCATCGCATTGAGCACGAACGCGGAGCCAGTCTCCCGCTGACACCAGGTACAGTGACAGCAGTGCACGAACAGCGGCGCCGCCGTCATCCGGTAGCGCACGCCGCGACAGGAGCAGGTGCCCTCCATGGGCTGAAACGCGACGTCAGTCATGACCTGACCTCCGAGGGCGAATAGCGGCGGATCGCGAGCGCGATCGGCAGCCCGACGAGCACCGAGTGAGAGAGGAACCCTTGAGCGAGCTTCGACGGCGTGTATGAGAGCTCGAACGGCACTGCGGCGAGCGGTACGACGACGAAGTTCATGAACAGGTACACGCCTACGCCGAAGACCAGCCCGCAGGTCACCGCCCGGTGCCGCAGCAGCGGGAAGCGGCGGCTCGCCGCCAGGTACAGTGCAGCGGCGACGAACAGGATGCCATAGTGCGAGAGCAGACCCAGCACCGCGGCAGGCATGCCGCCGTCGAACGCCTGCTTTCCCAACCATCCGCTCGCCACCGACTGCAGTACCCGCGTTGGCGAAATGCCTGCTTGCGCCGACATCACGAACGCATAAACGATGTCGAGCGTCGCCGCAACGCCTCCGCCGATCAGCACACCCGTCGTTGCCCGCTTCATGCGCGATTCCACCGGCGAGCTGAGAGCCCGTAGCGCAGACCCTGACCCAGGCGATGAAGAATCGCCGGTTCGTGTCGCATGCCCAATTGTCGGATGAAGCTCATCGGGCCAGGCTGCTGCTGCCTTCGGCGCTGACCGGGGCCTTGTAAATGATTTGGCCCCCACGGATCGTGTACCGCACATTCGCGAACGCAGTCACGTCAACCGCCGGATCCGCGCCGAGCACGACCAGATCGGCGTCAAGACCGGTGGTCACGCGCCCGCGGCGCAGGGTCTCGCCGAACCGCTCGGCGGGTGCGGTGGTGAGTGAAGCCAGGATCGCGCGCCAGTCGAGCCCGGCGCCTGCCATCAGCGCGAACTCGTCGGTCGTGTCGTAGTCGGTGAGAAAGCCGATGTCGGTACCGAACAGGATCTGGCCGCCGGCTTTTGCATAGCTACCGACTTCCGCCTGGATGTATTTAGTGAAACTCTGGCCGCCGAAGAGCTTGAGCGTCGGAATCATCGCCATCCGGATCGCCTTCATGCGCGCGACGTGGGTTTCGTTCCAGCCGCGGTCGTCGTCGAGCGCGTGCGCGAGGACGTCCACCCGAGCCTCGAGTGCGGGCTCCAGGCCCGCGAGGTTCGAGGCGTGCGCGAACACCAGCTTGCCGCGCGCGTGCGCCTCGTCGGCGGCAGCCCGCGCGATGGCGGCGTCCATTGGCAGCACCTTGCCGCGCTCGACCCATGAGCCCGTAAAGAGCTTGAGGGCGTCCGCGCCCGCCTCGATCTGGCGCGCCGTGATCGCCGCCGCTTCCGCCCCGGTCTGCGGCGTGTTGAGCAGCGGCAGGACCTCAGGCGGCAGCGACTCGCGCAGATAGTAGGGGACGCCGTTGTGCGGATAGATCGGCGTGCCAACCGTGTAGATGCGTGGCCCGCGCACCTCGCCGGACTCGATCCGGGCGCGCAGGGCCAGAGTGTTGGAGAGCAGCGATCCGGTGTCGACCGCGGTGGTGACACCCCAGCGCAGCAGCATGTCCTCGAGCTGCGCCGAGAGCTGCGCGGCAGGAGCTTTCGCGGCGTCCTCCCACTTGGCCTCGGTAAAATGCACGTGGCTGTTCTGGAAGCCTGCGACGACGAACAGGCCCTCGCAGTCGACGCGTGTCGCGTCTGCAGGCACGGGGTGCGTCGTCGCCGGGCCTACCGCCACGATCCGTCCGCCGCGCACCAGGACAACGCCGCGAGCGATGGGGGCGTCACCGGGAGCGCTATAGATCGTGGCGCCGGTGAGCGCGAGCGTCGCATCGTCGGCTGGCGACGGTGGCGTGCCGATGCCGGCGGCCGAGAGCGCAAACAGCGCGGCGAGCGCGCGCATCAGAATTCGACCCCATCGAAGAATTCGACCTCACCGGTATCGAGCGAGTACTCGGCGCCGACGACGCACAGCCCGCCGCGGTCAATGAGCTGCTCGAGGACGTTGGAACCGTGCCTGAGCTGGTTGGCGGACATGCGGATGTTCGCGCGCACCGCCTGGTGCATCAACGCATCCCGATCGCGCGCCAGCGAAGTTCCGAGCAACGGTTCGACGGCCGGCCGGATACGGTCGACGATGGACCGCAGGTTCCGGGACTGCTCTTCGGAGCGACGGCCGAGCTCATCGACGGTCGCCTGGATAGCGCCGCAGCTCGTGTGGCCCAGCACGACGACCAGGCGTGTCTCGAAGCGCGCCGCGGCGAATTCCACGCTTTCGACTTGTGACGGCGCCACGATGTTGCCGGCGACGCGGATGACGAACAGGTCGCCGAGCCCCTGGTCGAAGACGATTTCGGCGGGGACGCGCGAGTCGGAGCAGCCGAGGATGATCGCGAACGGTTCCTGGCCCGCCGCCAGCTCTTCGCGTCGCGCCCTGCTCACTGCGGCTGCGCGGCCGCGCACTTCGGCGACGAAGCGCCGGTTGCCCTCGCGCAGCCGCCGCAGCGCATCCTGCGCGGGGATCATCGGCGCGCGCCCGGCCGCGCTGTTGCGCGGCGTGAAGCGGGGCGCCTTGCTCTGGCAACCGACCGGCGCACGACCGGCCGGTGCGGCCGGCGTCTTGCGACCTCGTGGAATCCCGCGGCGTCGTACATCGACCTGGCGCCGAACCACATTGCCTCGTCGCTGCTGCGTCCCGGACGGTCGACCGGATACGCCTCGAGCAACCGCGCGCCGCGCCGGCGCGCGTAGGCGATCGCGCCCTCGAGCAAGCCGCGCGCAACGCCCTGGTTGCGGTACTCGGCCGGCACCACGAAGCAGACGATCGACCACACCGGGGTATCGTCCACGGCCTTCATGACGGAGGAACGCTTCAGTCTCGCGAAGTCGTCACGCGGACCGAGCGATATCCATCCGACCGGTTGCCTGGCGCGATACGCGATGAGTCCGGGCGGCAGGTCGGAGCGGGCAAGCGCCCTGAGCGCGGCTCGACTGGCGTCGGCGCGCGTGCGTCCACCGAAGAGTTCCGACGCGCGGCCCGTTCGACGGTAGTACATGCACCAGCAGCGCCGCGCCGCGCCGCAGCCGCGGGCTGCGAAAAGCGCCTCGAGGTCGGCCCAGCGAGCGACGGTCAGCGGGCGTACGGTGAGGTCGGGCATGTCCCCGGACGTGTCGTCCTGAGCCGGATGCGCGACGTTACTATTGTCCGATCGGCCAGGCAATTGACGCACACCACGGCGCCGACCGCCGGAGGCGCAATCAACGCTGCTGCGGGAGAACGTCGCGGATCGCGGCCGCGAACTGCGCATGCTGCCCGGGATCGACAGGCCGGTGCCGGACACGCGTGCCCGCGGGGTCCTTGCCCAGGTAGTTGTCGCCCTTCCAGTTCTTCGCCGGCCGGATGGGCCTCACCGCGAAGCCGCCGCCGCAGTTCGGACAGACGTTGCCCAGGACTCCCTCCACACAGGCCGCGCAGAACGTGCATTCGTAGCTGCAGATGCGTGCGTCTGTCGCATCGGGCGGCAGTGCCTTGTTGCAGTTCTCGCAGGTCGGTCGAAGCTCGAGCATGCGTCACTCCGGTGAATCAGTCACGAGGGGTCGGTTGGTGGCGGGGTCAGTCAGTTTTCTCTGCACTGACGATGTGCACCGACAGGACGAACTGGATGCCCCCGTCGACCTGCGAGACCTGTCCACCGAGTGCCTGGTCGGCGGCCGCGAGCACGCGATCGATGGTCTCTTCGCTTTGCGACAAACCGACCATCGGCAGCCAGCCTCGCAGATCGGCTTCCAGAACCACGCGGATACTGGGGAATCGCGCGATGCCGGCGTGCGTCGTGATCTCGATCGGCCGGACGCCGGCGTCCTCGAAGATCTTGGCCAGGACCTGTCGATCGCCGAGCATGAACGGCGCACGCAGGGCATCCGCGGGCGCAGGTCCGGCAACGCGTGTGAGCAGGTCGACTTCCGCCGCGTACGCCGGGTTGCGCTCGAGGCTGTCCCAGACAGCGACCGCGAGGCGTCCACCAGGCACCAGCACGCGCATCATCTCGCGCACCGCCTGTGTCCGGTCTGCGAAGAACATCAGGCCAAACTGACTTACGACGGCGTCGAAGGAGCGAGCGTCGAACGGCAGCGACTCGGCGGTACCGCGTCGCCAGTCGACGGCCGGTGCGTGCCGTTGCGCTACGGCGAGCATCCCGGGGCTTGGATCGAGCCCCGTGACGGTCCCACCGGTTCCGACGCGCCGCGCGACATGTCGCGCGAGCACCCCGGTTCCGCAGGCGACATCGAGGACACGCTGGCCGGCCTGGATCCTGGCTGCGTCGGCCATGCTGGCGGTCCACTGCTGAAACAGGGCGGGAACGAACAGTGACTCGTAGGCTGTTGCGGCCTCGATCTGTGCCTGGTCCGCGGAGTCCGTCATGGCTTGCCCTCCTGGCGCCCTTTGGCTTCGAAAGTGGTCAGGCGTCGCGGCATCGGAGACGTTGCCTGGCGGATATGGAGCGAATGATAAGCGACCTCGGCGTGGGCAGACGCCTCCGCATGGCTTTCCGCGCGGCGCGGATCAGCGTCTGGTGACGCGGCCCGAACTTTGCGATGAATTCCTTGGGCCGCCTTTCCGCGGACGCTGGTGTCGTCGCGCGCTCGGAACTGATGGGAACGGCGAATCGCTCTTTTTCGGCATGGACGGATTGTCAGCCACGATACGTCGCGATCCACCAGGTATTGCCAAAGGAATCCCGAACGCCGGCCTGGCGCTCCTGGTAGGGCTTGTCCTGCGGAGGAGCGATCGAGGTGGCTCCCCGTTCCAGGGCGCGACGGTAGGCCGCATCGACATCGGGTACGTAGACGTAGATCGATCCGGCGGTGCCTTCGGGGTGAGGAGGATCGCCCGTCTCCAGCACGATCACGGAGTCGCTTATCCGTGCTTCGATGTGAAAGGACGTCGGTCCGAACTCGTGCCGCTCGAGTTCGACGGCACCAAAGGCATCGCGCACCAGGTCCCAGAGGTGCAGATGCCCGTGAACATAGGGCCGTACACTGCCAATGCCGTGTCGTACGTATTCAAGTGCTGCGTTCATGGCTGCTCCTGATGCCGTCTTGCATGACGCTCGCGCCGACGGCTTCGATCAATAAGACACACAGACAGCGCCCCGGGTTCGGAGAACGGCTTCCTGTTCGAAGCGGCGCTTGTATTCACTCGCGATCTCCTCGACCTTGCGCTCGCTTGCCTCGTCACCCGGGTGGACCAGGTACAGAACACGCGAAGGTTCCTCGACGATCCTTCCGTTCGCGCCGCGCCACTGCCCGGAGGCCTGCAGGACGGTCAGCCCATCGGGAAAACGCGGAGTGACCCAATCGTCGAGGAACCGCGTCCACTCGGCGTCCCCGACCAGGCCATCGCGCATCGCGGCCCCGAGGTAGAGCGTCTCGGCGACCCGCTGCTTTTCGCCCGTGCGACAGGTCACGGGACCGGATACCGCACAGCCGCTTACGACGCCGGCCAGCAGCGCGACGGCACCGATGCCCGCACCAGGCGTCATGGGCCGGTGATTTCGACTTTTCGGCGCTGGCGGGACGCGGCAAGCCACAACACGGCGCTCAAGGCCAGAGCGGCAGTCAGCACCTCGATCCAAATGGTCAGGTTCATGCCGACGCTGTGTGACGAGATCGGAGCCCGGCCGTAGTGAAGCAGTCCGTCGAGACCCAGAGCCGTGTAGATGGTCAGCAGAATGAGCCCGATCATCGTGCGGCCACGATGCAGGAGAAGATAGCCGGCAAGGCCGATCAGGAAGATCGCGCACCACGTGCCATAGATGGATGCGCGGGATATCCACCCGGGCAGGTTGGGATAGTCGGCAATGTACTCGGCGTTGTGAGCGAAGTGCAGAAGGCTGGCTCCGCAGTAGAGGAGCAGGAGCCACGGCAGGGCCCGGCCAGGCAACGTTGTGTCAGCGTCAGTACGGCCCACGAACGCTCCGTATCGCTGACCACTGTCGCATCACCATGCGCTCCAACGCGTGGCTAGACAGCAGCGTCGATTGCGCTGGCGGGTAGCCATCCGCATCGACCGTCATCAAGCTGAAGATATGCCCATTCTCCCAGAACGTGAACGACGCGTCCGGTCGCTCCAGCCTCAACGGTAAGTTCTTTCGCCGAGTAATCCCGAGCACCCGTCGCTCGACCCATTGTGCGGGAGAGAAAACTGGAATGAACCCAACCCTCTCTCGCGTCTGGTCCGCGACACCAAAACCATTCGGGGAATTCTTTATCGGGGTCGCCGACCTCTACCGTCTCACCGGCGCGAAACGCGACTGGATCGGGGTACTGCGCCACGTATGCGGCGCGAACGAGCACGCGTGATCCGGCGGTGTTAGGCGTCATTTGGGTAGAGCTCCGAGTAGCTCGGGTCGGCGTGTTCCCAAGTGAGAGCATTCTCCACGAGGTAGTCCCGAACCGCTGCCAACTCGACGCGTGGAGGGATGGTGACGGCAAAGTACCGACTGGTCGCACCTTCGTACTCGCATCCCATGTCAACAAGCCCCTCGAGTAGGACCATGGACTTGCCGCCGGTTGCTACCGGCTCGTCGAAGAAGATTCTGATGGTCCTGTTACCGCACTTTTCCACCACAGCCGTGAAAGTGGGCTGTTGTCCGGGTGGATCGCTTGGAGCAAGAACCACGTCGCCGAGCGATACCGAGTAAGCGTAGAAGGGCATGTTGTCGAGTCTGTATCGATCTTGGCCAAGGTCGAAGGCCCAGAGCGTTTCAACATTGACGCTTCCTTCCTCGCCGACGACACGGAACAGGACTTTCCCAGTTGGGCGGCCGGTGTCGCTCATGACGCCTCGGTGCGTAGGCTAAGGAATCAGCCCTACGCCCGCCGGGGTGCACGCTCGGCGTCAGCTACCGCAGGATTGCCGAGCGGTGGAAGCGCAGCACGGACCTCAGCATCCGCCCGTTGCATGTCCACTTCCGTTAGCGTCGCGACCTGCTCCGTCAGGCGCTCGAGGATGCCCGTCTGGATGCGGCCGCGGTCGTAGGCGACGGAGTAGGGAATCTCGTGATGAAACATCACCATCGAATACCGCGGGATGAAGCGATCGGGATAGCGGCGCTCGAGCTCGAAGGAAAGCTCCTTCCGCATCAGGAACTTCGGATCGCGCACTGTGTCGCGCATCTCGACATAGTTCTCGAGCGCCATCGCGGCGATCGCGTCGGTGTTCGGCTTGCGCTCCTGTTCGAAGGCCCGGAACGCCCGCGACCAGTCGCCGGTTGCCTCCAGCATCCGGTGTAGCTCGGCGCAGTCCTCGAAGCAGCAATTCATGCCCTGGCCGTGGAAGGGCACCATGGCGTGCGCCGCGTCACCAAGAAGCACGGCCTTGTCCCTCGCGGCCCAGTGGTCGCAATAGACGGTGCCCATTCGGCCGATCGGGTTCTCGAGGAACTCGCGCGCCACGTTCGGCATCAGCGGGACGGCGTCGGGAAAATGCCTGCGGAAGAAATCATCGACCGCGTCCCGGCCGTCGAGCGTCGCGAAGCTGTCCGAGCCGCGCAGTGGCAGAAACAGCGTCACTGTAAAGCTGCCGTCCAGGTTCGGTAGCGCGATCAGCATGAAGCCGCCGCGTGGCCAGATATGCAGCGCGTGCTTCTCGACCTGGTGTGTGCCGGTGGCCGAGGCGGGCAGCGTCAGTTCCTTATAGCCGTGCTCGAGCATGTCTTCGGTGACACGCACGCCGAGCTGCCCGGTCATCGCGCGCCGGACGATCGATCCTGCGCCATCGGCCGCGATCAGCGGCGCCATGCGCAGACGATGCGGGTCCCCAGTCACTTCGTTCAGCATCGTGAGCTCGTCGCGGTCGAAGTCGATCGCCCGCGCGGCGTGCAGAAACTTCGGGCTCACGCCGTATACGCGCTGCGCGTGATCGAGCAGCACGCCATTGAGACCGGGCCGCGACACGGAGAAGATCACCTCGTGCGGGCGCTGCCCGTAGGGCACGAAGCTCTGCTGCCCGTCGAGGGCGTGCAGTATGCGGCCGCGCATCGGGATGAGAAGCGGCTCGACCTCCTCGAACACGCCGGCTTCCTTGAGCGCCTCGATGCCGCGCGCGGCGAGCGCGAGGTTGATCGAGCGGCCGGCGTCCATGTCCACCTTGCGCAGGTCGGGGCGCCGCTCGTAGAGCACGACCTTGCGGGCGTTGCGCGCCAGGAAGATCGACATCAACGCGCCCGAGAGACCCGCGCCCAGGATCGTGACGTGCGGGTTCACGCAGCGAGCTCCGCGCCAAGCGCATCCGCAAAGCGCCACGCGTCATCGAAGCTGTTGTAGAACGGCACGGGCGCGGCGCGGATCACGTCGGGCTCGCGCCAGTCCGGGACGATGCCGCGCCTGCGCAGTCCGTCGAATACAGCCCGCGCCCGGTCGCGGTCGACGTGCACGCGCAGCGACAGCGCCGCGCCGCGCGCCTCGGGGTCGGCGGGTGTCACTACCGTGACCTGCTTCGCGAGAATCTCCCGCACAAGCATCTCTAGATAACCTGTCAGCGCCACCGACTTGCGACGCAGCGCCGTCATGCCGACCTCGTCGAAATGCTCGAGCGACGCCATGAGCGGCGCCATCGCCAGGATCGGTGGATTGCTGAGTTGCCAGCCTTCGGCGCCCTGGATCGGGTTGAACTCCGGCCCCATCAGGAACCGCGTCGTCTTGTCATGACCCCACCAGCCGGCAAACCGCGGCAACTCGCGCCGGTGCGCGTGACGCGCGTGTACATAGGCGCCGCCGACGGCGCCGGGGCCGGCATTTACGTACTTGTAGTGGCACCACACCGCGAAATCCGCGCCGCTGTCGTGCAGTGCGACCTCGACATTGCCGATCGAGTGCGCAAGGTCGAACCCGACGAGGCAGCCCTGCGCGTGCCCGGCCCGCGCGATCGCCATGAGATCGAGACGCTGTCCGGTCAGGTACTGCACACCCGGCAGCAGGATCGTCGCGATGCGCGCGCCGTCACGCTCGATCGCGGCGACGATGTCCTCTGTCCGAAGCAACGCCTCGCCCGTGCGGGGTGCGAGCTCGATCAGGTCGCGCGTGGGATTGCCGCCGTGGAAGCGTACCTGCGATTCGGCCGCGTGGCGGTCCGACGGGAAGGCGCCTTGCTCGATCAGGAGCGCGCGGCGCTCCCCTGTCGGGCGATAAAAGCTCGCGAGCATCAGGTGCAGGTTGACCGTGAGCGTGTTCATCGCCACGACCTCCTGCGGGCTTGAACCGACCAGTCGCGCGAGTGCCGGCGCGGCGCGCTCGTGATACGGCATCCAGGGACGCCGCCCCGTGAAATGTCCCTCGACCGCAAGCGCGCGCCAGTCCTCCATGCATTCGGCGACGTATCGCTGCGCGAGCTTTGGCTGCGCGCCCAGCGAATGCCCGCACAGGTAGAGGAGCGGCGCGCCGTCCTCACCGCGCGGCAACTCAAAGCGCGCGCGCCAGTCGCGAAGCGGATCGGCGGCGTCGAGTGCCAGTGCGTGCCGACGGTCGAGTTTCACCCCCGGACCTCGCTGGCGGCGCGGATCACGGGACGGCTGGGTGCGGCATCGCTCACGAAGGGCGCGACCTGCAGCTCGAGCAGATACAGACCGTCAAGCAGGCGGTCCGGCACATAGGCGAGCTCGGTCACGAGCGCGTTCGCGCGGCTCGCCTCGGCGGCGCGGCGCCCGCCCGCCGGCAACCCCCAGTAGGCCCGGTGCGCCGCGAGGCCGGGGTCGTCGCCGCGATCGAGGCTAGGCAGGTCGACGACCAGGCTCGCGACCCCGCGGGTCACTATCCAGCCGATGCCTTCGGGCAGGAACCAGGGCGTTGGTGCCGACCCTTGATAGTGACGGTAACGCTTCTGCGGGTCATTCGGCATAGTGCGGACGATGAGCGCCGTCCAGGGCAGGCCTTCCCAGCGCTCGGCCGCGGTCGCGAGCACGGCATGCGAGATCTCGCGCGTGTCGGGTGGCATGGTGACGAGCAGAGCCAGCCGCACGGGCTCGGGCGCGTGATCGGCGAGGCTGTGTCCGTCGTCGGTCAGATGACCAACGCACTCGGTGTGTGTCCCGTGACAGTGCGGTGCGAAGGTGTGGATCACGCAGTTGCAGCTGGCGCCACGCCGAACCTCGCCGTTGAAGCTGCCCGCCTCGAGCGGCACAGATGAGGCGGGGACGCCGGCAAAGAATCGAGGCTGCGCGCCTTGAAAATCGAGCGGTATGGCGAGATCCACCGCCGCGGCTGCGCCGCGCCAGCATCGCCCGTCGACCGATATCGCGATCCACTCCATGGCGCGGGGCTCAGGGGGCTTGCATAACCGCGCCGCAGCTGCGACAGGTGCGCCGTTCGGGCTTCGACCAGAACCGCTCGAATACCGGTGGCAGCTGCGTCTCGATGTCGCTCACGTGGAGGTACTCCTTGTGGAGCAGCGCATCGCATCGCTCGCAGTACCAAAGGAAGCCATCCTGTTCGTTCGCCAGGCGGCGCCGCTCGACGACGAGCCCGACGGTGTCGGTCTGCCGTTGGGGCGAATGCGGGACGTGGCCCGGAAGCAACAGGATTTCGCCCTGCCGGATCGGCAGGTCGACGCGGCGGCCGTCCTGGATCGTACGCAGCAGCATGTCCCCTTCCAGCTGGTAGAAAAACTCTGCGCCGGGGTCGTCGTGATAGTCCTTGCGGGCGTTCGGGCCGCCGACGACCATAATGATGAGCTCGGCGTCGTCGAACACCTGCTTGTTGCCGACCGGTGGCTTCAAAAGGTGTCGGTGCTCGTCGATCCAGCGCTGGAAATTGAAAGCGATCAGCGGCTGCATCCCCGGCCCAACTCGTCGTGCCGGCGGACCCGGCTGGTGGCAGTATAAGGGAGTGTCGCGCGGGCACCGCGCGGTCCGGTGGGCGAAGGCCCCTGGAGGCGAAGATTATGCATATCAGGCTGTTTTGCGTCGCGTCGCTGTTGGCGGCCTGGCTGCCCGGTCTCGCGTATCCGCAGGCGCCCGCCGACGTGGCCGAACAGATCTCGAAGACAGCAGCGCCGGCGCCGACCCCCGACGCCCCCGGATCGGTCGCCGATGGCGGGCCGCCGCCGGACACGGTGCCTGCGATCTGGGTCACCAGGGAAGTGTCGTTCGTCTACTTCTCGACCACCTCCCTCTACTACTGCGATGGCCTGCGCGACAAGGTGAGCTGGGTGATGAAGCAGCTCGGCTTGAAGGATGGCTACAAGGTCCGCATCCGCTCCTGCTTCAATACTGGCGGATCCGAAGTGTCGTTCGGCCCCATTCTCGACCCTCTTTCTCGAGCGGAGCAGAACCCGCGAGTGGTGATCGAGGCCGTCGTGCCGCAGCGCGTCACCTCGGAACTGCTCGCCGCGCTCGACGAGCGCTCGGGCGAGGTTGAGCTGCTCGCGCGCGTGCGCGGGGAGTCCTCGGTGGTCGACAACGCGGAAGCGCAGTTCGCGGCGAGCAAGCGCCGCGTGACCTTCGACGACGATTCCCGCCGCGGCCGGGTCGAGGCCGGCGATTGCGACCTGATCCAGCAGATGCGCGACCATGTGTTCGTGCCGCTCGGTTTCAAGATCGTCGAGGACAAGATGAACTGCCTGCCGAACCGCGTGCAGCGCGGCAGCGTCAATCTTCAGCTGGAAGTCCTGGAGCCGTGGACCCCGGCACCTGAACCGGGCCAGTCGGCCGATCCAGGCGCAGCGCAGTAAGCCGTCCTCCCCACACGCATCCGGTGTCGATCGACGCGACGCCGTGCTCGTCGAGGTAGCCGAGCGCCGACCAGTGACCGCAGACGATCCGCTCGCCGGCGGTGCGACGGCCGGGCATCCGGAACCAAGGCGTCAGCTCCTTGGGAAGCTGGTCGAGACCGCCCTTGAAGTCGAGTACGACGCGTCCCCTGGCATCGCATACCCGCAGCCGTGTCAGGCAATTGACGATGAAGCGCAGCCGCGCGTTGCCCTCGAGATCGTCGCGCCACAGGTCAGGCTGATCCCCGTACATGCGACGGTAAAACCGGCCGTTGCGCTCGCTGCGGAGCTCCGCCTCGAGTTCGTGCGCGCAGCGGATCGCGGTCTCGAGATCCCACTGCGGAGGCAGCCCGGCATGCAGCAACGTGACGCCGAGCCCTGGGTCGTGATGCAGGGTCGGACGGGACTGCAGCCAGTCGAGCAGGGGTTCGCGATCGGGCGCTTCGAGCACCGCCTCGAGACCTCGATCGCTCCTCTTGAGCGAGGCGTCGCCGCGGGCCACGGCGAGCAGGTGCAGGTCGTGGTTGCCGAGTACGACGATGGCCGCGTCACCGAGCGCCTGGACACGGCGCAGTACGGCGAGCGAGTCGGGTCCCCGGTTTACGAGGTCCCCGACGAACCACAGCCGGTCTCGTCGTGCGTCGAAGTCGATTTTCGTGAGCAGCGCCTGCAGTTCGAGCGCGCAGCCCTGCACGTCGCCGACGGCGTAGACCGCCACGGCCGAGTCAGTGCAGCATGCCGGGCATGGCGAGCGTGAACGGCGCGATCGGCGCGTCGAATACCTCGCCGCCGTCGGCGACCATACGATAGCTGCCCTGCATTACGCCGACCGGCGTTTCGAGTATGGCGCCGCTCGAGTACCGAAAGCCCTGGCCGGGCTTCAGGTGGGGCTGCTCCCCGACCACGCCCTCGCCCTGGACTTCCTGCACCTTGCCGTTCGCATCGGTGATGATCCAATGACGCGTCATGAGCCGTGCCGCGACCTGACCCTCGTTGCGGATGGTGATGGTGTACGCGAACACGAATCGGCCTTCCGTCGGGTTCGACTGATCCTCGACGTAGCTCGTGGCCACGTCGACCCGGATGCGATGCCCGACTTCAGCCGCTTCCATGGGAGGCGGCCGTGGCGCGGCCGTCCTTGGGCAACCGGACGGCCAGCACGTCGCAGGGCGCGGCGTGCAGCACCGTATCCTCCGTGAAGTTGAAAAGGATGGACACGCCATGGCGCTCACGGCTGCCGATGACGATCAGGTCGACGCCGCGCTCCTGCGCGATCCGCACCACATCCGCCTTGATGTTGCCGGTCTGCACGATGCGCTCGCAGTTCTCGAGACCGAGCCGCTTCGCGAGCTCCGCGATTCGGAGCCGGGCCCGCTCGACCAGCTCGCCCTCGATCTGCACCGCCGGGAGCAGCGCCTCCCCCATGGGCTCGACCGGGACGTACTCGACCACGTGCAGGAGCGTGAGCTCGGCGCCGTAGCGTTGCGCGATCCACTTGCCACGCGTCGCGATGGCGTCGCTGTCGTCCGTCAGGTCCACGCAGAGCAGGATCTTCTGATATTCGCGCATGGCCGCCCCGGAAGTCCCGATGGCCGGATTATATGGTGCGCGGGGCGTGCCACAACTCGCTCGCGACTTAAGACCGGGAGCGCGCGGCGAGGGCGGCGAATTCGGCGGGGGCGAGCGTCTCGGGCCGGGCGCCGGGGTCGATGCCGGCGGACTCGATCGCCGCCGCGTCGACCAGGGCACGGAGGGAATTGCGCAGCGTCTTGCGGCGCTGCGAAAAGGCTGCGGCGACGACGCGGGCGAAGGCGGTGCGGTCGCCGAGGGCGAACGGCGGCTCGGACAGCGGTTCGAGCGCAAAGTACGTCGATTGCACGCGCGGCGGCGGCGAGAAGGCGCCGGTACCGATGTCGAACAGGGGCCGTACGCGCACATGCGGCGCCAGCATCACGGTCAGCCGCCCGTAATCCCGCGTCCCGGGTCGGGCGGCCATTCGCGCTACGACCTCCTTCTGCAGCATGAAGTGCATGTCGGCGATCGCATCGATCTGCTCGATCAGCCGGAACAGGAGCGGCGTCGAGACGTTGTACGGCAGGTTGCCGGCAAGCCGCAGCTTGGCGCCCGAGCCGCGCAGCGCCCGGAAATCGAACTCGAGCGCATCTGCCAGGTGCACCCGCAGCTCGCCCCGGTCCGCGCAGCGGCGGGTGAGCGCCGGTATCACGTCGGGGTCGATCTCGATGACGTCGAGCGCCCCCGCCGCACTCAGCAGCGCCGCGCTGATCGCGCCCCGCCCCGGTCCGATCTCCACCAGCCGCTCGCCCGGCTGCGGGTCGATCGCGCGCACGATCCGGTCGATCGTGCCGGGGTCGTGGAGAAAGTGCTGTCCGTAGCGCTTCTTCGGCCGGCTCACGTCCGTGACCGTCCGCCGCGGGCGGCGAGCTCGATGGCGAGCGAGACGGCCTGGAGCAGGCTGCCGGGATCGGCGCGGCCGCGCCCCGCGATGTCGAGCGCCGTGCCGTGATCGACCGACGTGCGCACGATCGGCAGTCCCAGGGTTACGTTGACCGCGTGGCCGAAGCTCGCGCGCTTGATCACCGGCAGACCCTGGTCGTGGTACATCGCCAGCACGGCGTCGAACTCGCGGAGTCCCGCGGGCACGAAGGCTGTGTCCGCGGGTACCGGCCCGCTGAGTTTCATCCCGGCGCGGCGTAGACGCCTCAGCACCGGGGAGATGATCTGGCGTTCCTCGTGCCCGAGGTGACCGGATTCGCCCGCGTGCGGATTGAGCCCGCACACCAGGATCCGCGGCGCACGCAGGCGGAAGCGCCGGCGCAGATCGCTCTCCAGGACCCGCAGCACCGCCGCGAGCCGGCGCTGCGTGAGGGCGCCGCTCACCTCGGCGAGCGGCAAGTGCGTAGTCGCAAGCGCGACACGGAGTCCGCCGCCCACGAGCAGCATCACCGGCTGCGCGGCGCCGGTGCGGTCAGCCAGGTACTCGGTGTGGCCGGTGAAATCGATGCCGGCGTCGTTGATGATCCCCTTGTGCACGGGCGCGGTGACCATCGCGTCGAAGCTACCGCTCGTGCAACCCTCAACCGCGGCATCGATGAGCCCGAGGACGTACGCGGCGTTGTGCGTATCGAGCCGGCCGGGGCGGGCGGCTCGCGCGAGCGGCCGGTGCAGCGCCTCGATGCGGCGACGGGCGGGCGCGCCGGAATCAAAGGCCGGCAACGGGACGCCGAAGAGTCTCGTGTCGCCGATCACGACCAGCCGCGCGGGCCAGCGGTGCCGGTTGAGTTCTCGACAGATCTCGGGGCCGATGCCGGCGGGTTCGCCGCTCGTGATTGCGATCGTTGGGACTGGCGCGCGGGCGCTCACATGCGGTATTCGACGAAGGCCTCGTCGCGCAGGCGGCGCAGCCAGAGCTCCGCTTCCTCGTCGGCGCGCGCCTCGCGCATCTGTGAAACGCAGCGATTGCGGATCACGTCGTCGGTGGCGTCGTAGGTACGGCGGCCGAGCAGCTGGACGATGTGCCAGCCGTACTGCGTCTTGAACGGCTGGCTGATCTCGTTCTCGCTCAGGGCGTCGATCTGCTGCTCGAACTCGGGCACGAAGGTGCCGGGACCCTGCCAGTCGAGATCGCCGCCTTTTGCGGCGGAGGCCACGTCGGCGGACGTCACCGCAGCGATGGCCTCGAAACTCTCCCCACCGAGAATCCGCTCGCGGATCTGCGACAGCTTCTGGCGGACCGTCTCGTCGTCCTCGATCTCGTTGGTCGCGAGCAGGATGTGTCGCGCATGGACCTGCGACACGAGCGCAGCCTGCTCGGCGCCGCGCACCTCGAGCAGCTTGAACAGGTGCAGACCGCTCGGCGAGCGTATGGGCTCGGTCACCTGCCCGGGCTGCATCGTCGGGATGACTTCAGCCGCGAAGGAGGGTAGCTGCCCGGCCTTGCGCCAACCGAGCGCGCCGCCCTCGAGTGCCGTGCCGGCATCGGAGTAGGCGATGGCGAGCTGTGCGAAGTCCTCGCCCGAGCGGGCACGCTCATACACGCCCTCGGCACGCGCCACGCGCTCGGCCACGAGTTCGGTGTTCGCCGACTCGGGGATCGCGACCAGGATGTGCGCCAGGTTGAACTCCTGTGTCTCGGCCGGCGAGCCCCTGCGCTTGGTGACGCATTGCTCGACTTCGCGCGGCGAGACGAAGATCCGTGAATAGACGTCGCGCTGGCGCAGGGCGGTCATCGTCATCTCCTTGCGCATCTCCTCGCGGTAGGCGCGATAGTCGACACCCTGCTGTTCGAGCGCGGCGGGCAGGTCGCTGAACTGGATGTTGTTGCGCTGCGCGACGTCGGTGAGCGCGGTGTTGAGCATCTCGTCGGTGACCTGGATCCCGAGTCGGTCGGCGCGCTGGATCTGCAGCTCCTGCAGCACCAGCCGCTCGAGCACCTGCTGGCGGAGCACGTTGCGGGCCGGCGGCTGCTGCCCCTGCTGCTGTATGCGCTCTGCGATGATCTGTGTCTGCTGCTCGAGCTGGCTCTGCAGCACGATGCCGTCGTTGACCACCGCGGCGATGCGATCGAGCAGGCTGCCGGTGCCGGAGAGCTCCTCGGCGGGCGCAGCGGCCGCGACGGCGAGCAACGCGCACGCCACAAACAATCGTTTTGAAAACAACGACATATCAGGGTTCGGGCTCGGTGGGGACGGCGGAGTATCCACGAATCGTGCTCCGCAGGAAAGCCTCGTTGTCGACTCCGACACTCGACAGCCCCCTGAGTTCCAGCTGCAGCCCGAACGAGGTGTCCGTATCGCCGGTGCGGCTGCTTACGAAGCGCCGCGTCACCAGACGCAGCGCCCAGCAACACGAGTTGTATTCGAGACCGACGAACTGGTCGAGCGTCTGGTTATCGCGCATGGAGTAGACCCAGCGGCCGAACCCGCGCCAGCTGTCGCCTATCGGCCAGGCCACGGACATGTCGAGCTGCTCGATGGAGTCGCGTTGCAGCCGGTAGCCCGCGTTCACGACGCGATTGCTCGCCGGCCGGTACTGCAGTCCGACCTCGGACTTGACGGTCTGGGTATTCTCCGGGTCCCAGCGGATGCCAAGGCGCGCGCTCCAGTCCTGGAATGCCGACATCTCGAGCTCGCCCACGACATCAGAGGCGTCGCGCGCGGACACGGGCTCATCCGGGAGTCGCACCCGCGGATCCTCGAAGTAATACGACTGCCCGATCGTCGCGCTGACGTACTGCCGTCCGCCGACCGCGTCCAGCAGCCGCGTAGTAAGCCCGACCGCGAGCTGGTTCGCGTCGCTCAGGCGGTCCGTGCCGACGTAACGATTGGTGCGGAAGAGCTGCACGAGATTGAGATCGGGCAACGCCGTGTCGAACACCGGCAGGTCGTCCTGCTCGCGGAAGGGCACGTACAGATACAGGAGCCGCGGCTCGAGGGTGTGCAGCCGCTGGCGGCGCGAGCCCACCTCGCGCTCGAAGATAAGCCCGGTGTCGAGACTCAGTATGGGGGCGGTGCGCGACGGCTCATCGTCGAGTCCCGCCGCCACGTCGTCGAGCGTGTACGAAGTGTGGCGCAGCGCCGCGTCGGCGGCGAGGAACGACCCGCGCCCGTCAATACGCCAGCCGAGCGCCGGCTCGATGTCCACGCGCAGCCCCTCAGGACCGGGGTCGCGCAGGAAGTTGCCGGCCTCGGCGCGCAACCCGGCGGAGAATCCGCCCGGCAGGTCGTGCCAGCTCCCATACGCGCCGATCTGCGGCGCGATCGTATAGGGTTCGTCGAGCTCCGGCAGCACATCGTCGATCACCTGGTAATCCTGTGCGCGGCCGATCAGGCTCCAGTGGCGTGTGTCGTGCCGCAGCTCGGCGCTGCGGTTGAGAAACGTGACGCTGGTGCCTTCGAACCCGGCGCCGAAGTCCTCGAAATAATTCGAGTCGCTGACGTTCGCGGCATCGATGTGCAGCCGCGTGCGCGGCTTGAACCGCGTCGCGTGCCGCAGCTCGACGAAGCTGCGCGAGTCGTCGACCTGGGTATCGTCGTGCAGGTACTCGCCGTACAGAATCCCTCGGCTCGATTCGGTGAGGTACCGAAACTCCGGATCGAGGCGCAGCCCGCGCGAGCTGTAGTAGCGCGTCATGAGCGTCACGTCGCGGTTTGGGGCGAGGTTCCAGTAGTACGGGACGGCGAGCATCGTCCCGGAGCTGCCGCTGTTGCCGATGGTCGGGAAGAGCACGCCGGTCTTGCGCTGGTCGCCGACGGGGAAGGAAATCCACGGCGTGTACAGCACCGGCACACCCTTGAAATCCAGGCGCACGCCGCGCCCGGTCCCGATCTGCGTCCGCTGGTTGAGCGAGATCTCGTCCGCGCTCAGCAGCCAGTCCTCGTTGCCGGGCGGGCAGGCCGTGTAAGAGACGTCGTTCAGCTCGAGCAGGCCTTGCTGGCGCATGCGCACGTCGCCCGCGGCGCCGCGCACCGAGCGGTCCAGCAGCTCGAATTCCGCGCCACGGAACTCGGCCGTGGCTTCACCGGCAAACGATCCGCCCTCGCCGCGCACGTGCAGCGTCGGGTCCAGATACTCGACCTTGCCGCGCATGCTGACACTGCGCTCCGTGGCGTTGACCTCCGCTTCGTCCGCGGTGATCAGCCGCTGGCCCATCCGGATGCGCACGTTGCCGCGCAGGCTCGCATCCCCGTCGCGCTCCATATCGCCGGCATCGCTCTCGATGTCGATCGTCGGGTCCTCGGGGTCGTTCTGCGCAAGCTCGTCGAGCCGCGGGTCATGCGCCGCCGGATTGCGACACAGCGCGTCGGCGGCGAGTGCGGCCGGCGCACGAACGACCAGGAGACAGATTACGCACAAAACGAGCAGCCGTTGGCATTCGGGCACGTTTCGGACGGTTGGGGTCATCGGTCGGATTATAATTACAGCTTCCGCGCTGATTTGACTTTCCGAGGCACGCTTGCACGACGAACGCCGAGACGACCCGCGGCTCTCCGAGCTGCGCACCTGGTTGCGTGAGGGACTGCGATTCGGCGAATTCGAGCTGGCGCCCGCATCGGCCGACGCCAGCTTCCGGCGCTATTTCCGCGTGACGCGCCCGGGCGGCAGCCTGATCGTGATGGATGCGCCGCCCGACAGAGAGGACGTCGGCCCGTACCTGCGAGTCGCCGAAATGCTGGGTGAGATCGGCGTGCACGCACCGCGCGTGCTCGAGCGCAACACGGAAGCCGGCTTCCTGCTGCTCACTGACCTGGGCTCGCTTACCTATCTGCGGGCGCTGGAGAAAGGCGGGCGTGCCGATGCTCTTTATGGCGATGCGATCGATGCACTCGTCGAGATTCAGGTGCGCGGCACGCGCCACGCCAAGCAGCTGCCGCCGTACAACGCGAAGTTGCTCAGGTTCGAGATGGGCCTCTTCCCGGACTGGCTGCTCACGCGCCACCTGGGCCTGGCACTCGACGCGGACGAGGCGGCAAAACTCGCGCAGGTGATGGATCTGCTCACGGAGTCCGCACTCGCGCAACCGCGCGTGTTCGTGCACCGCGACTATCACTCGAGGAACCTCATGGTGTGTCCCGGTGGAAATCCCGGGATCCTGGATTTCCAGGACGCCGTCTGCGGCCCATTGACCTACGATCTGGTGTCGCTGCTCCGGGACTGCTACATCGCCTGGCCTGCCGAGCAGGTTCGTGAGTGGGTCGCCGCGTACTGCCGGCGGGCCGAAAGCCAGGGTCTGGAGCTGGCCGGCGAAGACTCGCAATTCGGGCGCTGGTTCGACCTGATGTGCATACAGAGGCATCTCAAGACGAGCGGAATCTTCTGCCGCCTCTGGTACCGCGACGGCAAGCCCGGCTACCTCGACGACATCCCGCGCACGCTCGGCTACGTGCGCGAGGCGGCCGCCCGCCACGCGGAGCTCGCAGCACTCGTCCATCTGCTCGATCGGCGCGTACTGCCCAGGCTTGCGGAGCGGCGCCCGGCGGTGGCGAAGTGAAGGCGATGATCCTCGCCGCCGGGCGTGGAGAGCGGATGCGTCCGCTCACGCTGACGCGGCCAAAGCCGCTGCTCGACGTCGGCGGCCGCGCGCTGATCGAGCATCACCTGGCGTCGCTCGTCGCGGCCGGATTCCGCTCGATCGTGATCAACCTGTCGTGGCTTGGCGCGCAGATCCGCGCGCACCTTGGCGACGGCGTGGCGTTCGGCGTCGCCGTCGAGTACAGCGAAGAAGGTCCCGAGCCGCTCGAGACGGGCGGCGGCATCCTGCGCGCACTGCCGCTGCTCGGCTCTGGTCCGTTTCTGGTGGTCAACGGCGACGTGTGGACGGACTATCCCTATGCGACGCTGCGCGGGCGGCTCGCCGCGGGCGACCTCGCGCACCTGGTTCTGGTGCCGAACCCCGATCACCATCCCGACGGCGATTTCGTGCTCGCCGACGGCCGAATGGTCGAAACCAGGGGCGAACGGCTGACGTTTTCGGGCGTGGGCGTCTATCGCCCCGAGCTCCTGGCCGGGCGGGAAGGTACTTTCCCCCTGGCGCCCTTGCTGCGCGCCGCGGCACGCGATGGCCGGGTCTCAGCCGAGCAATACGACGGCGCCTGGTACGACATTGGCACCCCCGAGCGGCTGGACGCCCTCAACCAACGCTACAATTCGGGCCGGATTTCGCGGGCTTCCGGTTCAGCACGAAATGGCTGAGTTCAAGGGTATCCGGGTCGTGCCGGAGACTGCGCGTAGCGGGCAGAAGTACCGCACCGCGCACGGTGTGGTTGCGATCAAGGACGGGATCAAGGCGGCCGCGAGCGGCGTCGCCGCGCCGGCTGGGCGCAAGCCACCGTGGCTGCGTGCGCCGATGCCCGCGGGCGTGCGATTCGACGAGGTGCGGCACACGGTCCGCGAGCACCGTCTTGCGACTGTCTGCGAGGAAGCGAAGTGCCCGAACATCGGCGAATGCTGGAATGCCGGCACGGCCACGCTGATGCTGATGGGCGAGGTGTGCACGCGGGCCTGCCGGTTCTGCGCGGTCGACACCGGCAATCCGCACGGCTGGCTCGACACGGAAGAGCCGGCGAACGCTGCCCGCACGGTCGAGCTCATGGGCCTGCGCTACGTGGTGCTCACCTCGGTCAACCGCGACGACCTGCCGGACGGCGGCGCCGCGCATTTCGCGGCCTGCGTGCGCGAGATCAAGCGTCGCTGCCCGCAGACCGCCGTCGAGGCGCTCACACCGGATTTCCAGGGCGTGCTCGAGGACGTCGAGACGGTGGTCGCGAGCGGGCTCGAGGTGTTCGCGCAGAACGTCGAGACGGTCCGACGGCTGACGCATCCCGTGCGCGACCCCCGCGCCGGCTACGAGCAGACGCTCGCGGTGCTCGAGCACGCCAAGCGTCATCGACCCGCGGTGCTGACCAAGACCAGCCTGATGCTGGGTCTGGGTGAAACGGAATCGGAGCTGCTGGAAACGATGGACGAGTTGCGCGGCGTCGGCGTCGACCTGCTCACGCTCGGTCAGTACCTGCGCCCGACGTCGAACCACCTGCCCGTGGAGCGCTACGTGACGCCTGACGAATTCGATGCACTGCGCGAGGCCGCACTCGAACGCGGCTTTCTCGAATGCGTCGCTGGGCCGCTGGTTCGCTCGAGCTACCGGGCAGAGCGCGCGCTCGCCGGCAATAACGCGGGTCTCGGCAGCGGCGGCCTCGCCCGCACGTGAGTGCCGTGAGCGCCGCTGTCACGCCGGCGCCGATCCTGCGCTGGCTCGGCCGCGCCGAGTACGAGTCAACCTGGCACGCCATGCAGCGGCACGTCGACGCGAGCAATCCGTCGACGCCCGACGAGCTCTGGTTCCTGGAGCATCCGCCGGTGTTCACAATGGGGATGAATGCGCGATCGGAGCACCTGCTCGCGCCCGGTGACATCCCGGTGGTGAACATCGATCGCGGCGGTCAGGTGACCTATCACGGACCAGGCCAGCTCGTCGTCTATCCGCTGCTCGACCTGCCTCGGCTCGGACTCGGCGTGCGCGGACTGGTCGTCGCGATCGAGCGCGCGATCTCGGACACCGTCGCCGAGTGGGGCATCGCGGCCGCGGGCCGTCGCGATGCGCCGGGCGTCTATGTCGATGGCCGCAAGCTCGCGAGCATCGGGCTGCGGATCCGTCGCGGCCATTCCTACCATGGGCTCGCGCTCAACGTGGCAATGGACCTCGAGCCTTTTCGCCGTATCAATCCCTGCGGCTACGCGGGACTCGAGATGACGCAGCTCACGGAGCTCGGCGGACCGTCGGAGCTTCGGGCCGTGGCTGCGGCGCTCGCGCCGAGGCTGCTCGCCGGAGTCGGGCTCGACCCTCAGAGCGCGACGAGTACGCGCTGGCAGGACGTCAGGTCGCGGTAAACGGCGTCGAGCTGCTCGCGGCTCTCCGCACGGACGGTCACGGTGATGCCGAGATAGCGTCCGGCGCTGCTCGGACGCTCCTCGATCTGCTCCGCGTCGATGGCGCCGAAATGCTGCGACACGATGCCGACCACGAGGCTGCGGAAATCTGCGTCCGCCTTGCCCATGACCTTGATCGGGAAATCGGTCGGGAAATGAAGCAGGGTGGTGTCGTTCATGATCGCCGATAGATGGGGATGGATTCGCTGGGTGCAAGCGGAAGGGACGTCTTGCCTTGCGCGGTGGAGAAAAGCAGGGGTGCCGTCAAAGCGAAGCGGCCGATGCTATGGCGTCGAGATGGGCCTGCAGCGCGCCGTAAGTGCTCTGCCAGTGCAGGCCGGGACGGCCGTCGCCGACGGTGCGCCCGTCGAGCCGCGTGACCGGCAGCACGCCGCGACCGGCGGAGGCGATCCAGACTTCGTCCGCGGTGTTGAGCTCTCCCTCCGAGACCGGGCGGATCTCCTGCGCGAGCGCCCGGGCGAGCTGGAGCACGGCCTCGCGCGTGGTACCCGGCAGGATCCGCGCATCGTTGGGTGGCGTCATCAGCCGATCGCCCTTGACGACGAACACGGTGCTCGAGGATCCCTCGGTCAGCCAGCCCTCTCGCAGCAGAATGGCCTCCGAGCCGCCCGCATCGCCAGCTTCCTGCCGCAGCAACACATTGGCGAGCAGCGCGATCGACTTGATGTCGCATCGCGCCCAGCGGATGTCCTCGCGCGTGACCGCGGCGACGCCCTGTGCGAGCAGCTCGGGCGAGGGCGCGGGATACGGCGCGGTGAATCCGAACACGGTCGGTGCGACGTCGGACGGGAACGGATGATTGCGCCCGCGCTCCGCTCCACGGGTCACCTGAAGGTAGACGAGTTGTTCGGGCACGCCGGCACGCGAGGCGAGCTCACCCACGATCCCGGCCCATTGCTCGTGCGTGTGCGGATTCGCGACCCGGATGGCTGCGAGGCTGCGTGCCAGCCGGTCGAGGTGCTCGCGCAGCAGAAACGGCCGGCCGCGATGCACCGGCACCACCTCGTATACGCCGTCCCCGAACAGGAAGCCCCGATCGAAGGGTGAAATACGCACCGCGGCGAGCGGCAGGTACTCGCCGTTCAGGTAACCGGTTGGAAACGGCTCGGCCATCTCAATCGAACCAGAGCTTCACGCTGTCCGTTGCGCGCCGGAAGATCCCACCACGCTCCACGTCCTGCACCGCGTATAAATCGTGCGCGGCGATGGTCGAGCCCTCGACCACGATACGCGCCTTGCCAAGCGCGGTCTCCGCGGAGAGCGGCGCGATCAAGTGCTCGGGGAGCTCGAACTCCGCCTGGACGCTGCCCATGCGGCCACGCTGCCCGGTCACGTAGAGATCGCGCTTCAGCGTGAGCGCGACCTCGGGCTCGGCACCCTTCCAGACGCGCACCGAGGTCAGCGGTTGCCCGGCCGCGAAGATCCGCTTGGTCTCGAAGAAGTTGTAGCCATAGTTGAGGAGGGCGGCGTTGGCATCCTCGCGTGCCCGCATCGAGTCCGTACCCATCACTGCCGAGACGAGCCGCATGTCGCCGCGCTTGGCGGACACGACCAGGCAATAGCCGGCCGACTTGGTATGACCGGTCTTGACTCCATCGACCGACGGGTCGCGCCACAGAAGTCCGTTGCGGTTCTGCTGGGTGATGCCGTTCCAGGTAAACTCCTTCTGCGAGTACCAGCGGTAATACTCGGGGTAGTTGCGGATAACTGCGCTCGCAAGCATCGCCGCATCGCGCGCCGTTATGTACTGCTCGGGGTGCGGCATCCCGGCGGCATCGGTGAAGTGCGTTCCGGTGAGACCGAGCTGCTTTGCGAAACTGTTCATCATCTGCACGAACGTGGACTCGGTTCCGGCGACGTGCTCGGCGAGCGCAAGCGTGGCGTCGTTGCCGGACTGGACAATCATTCCCTGGAGCAGGTTTTCGACCGAGACCTGCTTGCCGACCTCGATGTACATCGCCGAGCCGCCGAGCTTGGGCGCCGCCTGGCGCCAGGCGTTTTCGCTGACCGTGACCAGGTCATCGAGCTTGATGCGGCCTTCCTTGAGGGCGTGGAATACGACATAGGCGGTCATCAGCTTGGTCAGGCTGGCGGGTTCCTGCCGCGAGTCAGGGTCGAGCGCCGCGAGCACGCGGCCGCTGTCGTGATCGATAACGATGAAACTGCGCGCCTTGAGCTCCGGTGGCGGAGGCAGGGGGATCGCCGGGCCGGCAGCTTGGGCTGCTTCTGCCGCGGCGGGCGGGGTCGTTGCCGGCTCGTCGGAACCGGCGCAGCCGGCTACGGTGGCGAAGAGCGCCAGCAGCGTGGCGCGGGGGAGAAGCGATTGAGGTCTCATGAACACCTTGTGGGACGTGTGGTCGGAAGTTTCGGGTCAGGGCCCGTCGGATCCGGGAGGTGCGGTCTGCTCCGGTTCGGTCGAGGCGGGTGTGGGAGCAGTCGCCGCATCCGGAGGCTGTGCCGGAGCCGGCGTCGCCTCGAGTGCCTCGGCCAGATCGTTCACCGCGCTCGCATACAGCGCGCTGCGGTTGTAGCGGGTAATCGCATGGAAATTCGTGAAGCCGACGCGGTACTCCGGGCCCGCGCTTCCCGCGAGCTCGATCAGGACCGCGCGTGCATCCGCGGGCAGGCCGGTGTCGAAGCGCACGCCGCGCTCGCGCAGCGAGCCGACCGTCTCGGTGAGATCGAGGTTCGTCAGTTCGACGCCGTCGAGACGCGCGTCGCTGACGTCCGCGGCAACCATGACAGGCTCACCCGCGCGCCAGCCGTGCAGCTTGAGATAGTTGCCGACGCTCGCGAACACGTCGTTCCAGTCGCGCCAGAGATCGCGGTGACCGTCGCCGCCGCCGTCGACGGCGTAGCTGCGGAAGCTGGTCGGCATGAACTGGGGCACACCCATCGCGCCCGCGTACGAGCCGAGCGGCGCCAGCGGGTCGATCGATTCCTCGCGCGCCATCAGCAGGAACTGTTCGAGCTCGCCACGGAAGTAGCTGCTGCGCGCGGGGTAGTCGAAGGCGAGGGTGGCGAGTGCGTCGATCACGCGGTGCGAGCCGGTCATCTCGCCATAGAAAGTCTCGACGCCGGTGATCGCCAGCAGCACCGAACAGGGCACACCGCTTGCGCGCGAGGCTGCTTCGAGCGCCGCCGACTGTTCGCGCCGGACCTCGCCGCCGCGCCGGATGCGCCGCTCCGTCATGAAGCGCGCCCGGTACTCGTGCCAGGGCATGATCTTCTCGGCTGGCCGCGACATCGCTTCGATGATCGCGGGGCGAGTCTCCACCTGCGTGAACAGAGTGCCGAGCGCCTCCCGGTCGAAGCCGTGGCGGTCGGCCATCTCGGCGACGAAGTCGGCGACTTCCGCGCGTTGTCCATCCAGCGCCTGCGCCGGTGACGCTGCCACGCCCGCGCTCAGAAGCGCGCAAAGCAGCAGAGGCGGCCGGTGGGGCCGCAGCGATCCGCGCGTCACGTGGATACCAGTTTCCGGCGGGAATGGATGGACATGAGGATACCGAAGCCCGCCATGAGGGTCACCATCGACGTGCCGCCGTAGCTCACGAGCGGCAACGGCACACCGACCACCGGCAGCAGGCCCGCGACCATGCCGCTGTTGACGAACACGTACACGCAGAAGGTGAGCGTGAGGCTGCCAGCGATCAACCGTGAGAAAGTGTCCTGCGCCTGCGCCGCGATGTAGAGCCCGCGTGCAATGACGAACAGGTACAGGATGAGCATGACCAGCAATCCGACCAGCCCCCACTCCTCGCCGACCACGGCGAAGATGAAATCGGTCGAGCGCTCGGGAAGGAACTCGAGCTGAGCCTGACTGCCGTTCATGTAGCCCTTGCCGAAGAGCCCTCCCGAGCCGATCGCGATCTGCGACTGAATCGTGTGATAGCCCGCCCCCAGCGGATCGGTCTGCGGATTCAGAAAGGTGAGCACGCGCTGTCTCTGGTAGTCGTGCAGGAAGTGCCAGACCACGGGCACCGCGCCCACGACGAGCGCGCCTAGCCCGACCATGTAGCGGGCCTGCAGCCCGGCGAGCAGGACTACCAGTGCGCCGCCGGTCGCCACCAGCAAGGCCGTGCCGAGGTCGGGTTGCTCCGCGATGAGCAGCGTCGGCACCAGGATCGCCGCTGCCAGCACGACGAGCGACAGAAAACTCGGCGGTAGCGGCCGGTCGTGCAGGTACCAGGCGCAGGCGAGCGGCACGGCGATCTTCATGATCTCCGAGGGCTGGAACCGAACCACGCCGAGATCGAGCCAGCGCTGCGCGCCCATCGCGATGTCGCCGGTCAGTGCGACCGCGACGAGAAGCAGCACGCCAATCGTGTACAGGAAGGGTGCGACGATGCGCAGCACCCGCGGCGGGATCTGCGCGACGACTACGATCACGCCGATCCCGACGCCCACCCGCGCGGCCTGGCGCAGGAACACCCCCAGGTCCTCGCCCGCGGCGCTGAACAACACGATCAGCCCCGCGGCGCACACCGCGCATACCGAAAGCAACAGCGTCCCGTCGAGGTGCAGCGCCTCGAGCATCCGCCCCGTGAACGTGAGGGTGCGCTGCGCGCGGCTCGAATACCCCGGTCCTGCGATCTCGGTCCTCATTCCTCACCCCCGGCGGCCGGCGCGGGAACCGTGGCGGCCTCCTCTTTGCGGGCTTCCTCGGGCGGCAGCAGATAGGCATCGAACACCGCGCGCGCGATCGGGGCCGCCGTCCCGCTGCCGCTGCGTCCGTTTTCGACCAGCACCGCAACCGCGAGTTTCGGCGCTTCTGCGGGCGCAAAAGCGACGAAGAGCGCATGGTCGCGCAGGCGTTCCTCGACTTCGGATTCCTTGTACTGCTCGTGCTGGCCGACGCTGAAAACCTGGGCGGTTCCCGTCTTGCCGGCGATCTTGTACGGCGCGCCGGCCTGGCTGCGCCGCGCGGTTCCGGTCGGATCGTTGGTCACGCCGATCATCCCGCCGATGATCACGTCCCAGTGCGCCGGGTCCTTGACCTCGATCGAGGACAGGGGCTCCGGCGGCAGCTCGCGGGTCTCACCCGTGCTCACGTTGCGGATGCGCTTGACGAGCCGCGGCGAATAGCGCTTGCCACGGGTTGCGATGGTCGCCGCCATCTGCGCGAGCTGCAGCGGTGTCGCGAGCATGTAACCCTGGCCGATGCCCGCGATCACCGTCTCGCCGGGGAACCACGTCTGCAGGTCGCGACGCTTGAAGGCGCCCTTCTTCCAGGCCTTCGAGGGCACGAGCCCCGATCGCTCGCCCGCGATGTCGATGCCGGTCTCGCCGCCCAGGCCGAACGCGGACAGGAAGTCGTGCATCCGGTCGATCCCGAGGTGGTTGGCGACGTCGTAGAAATATGTATCACAGGACTCGGCGATCGCCTTGTGCATGCTGACCGTGCCGTGACCGCCCTTCTTCCAGTCGCGGTAGCGGTGGCTGGAGCCCGGAAGCTGGAACACTCCGCGGCAGATCCGTGTCGTCTTCGGATCGGTCGTGCCGTACTCGAGGGCGGCCAGCGCCACCAGCGGCTTGATCGTCGAGCCCGGCGGGTACACGCCGCGCATCGCCCGATCGTACAGCGGCTTGTCGAGGTCGTTCTGCAGTGCTGCGAACTCGCTCACGGAGAGGCCCCGCGCGAAACCGTTCGGATCGAACGTCGGCACGCTCACGAACGCGATCACGTCGCCGTTGTTCGGGTCGATGGCGACGACGGCTGCGCGCTTGCCCGCGAGCGCCTGCTCGGCGGCACGCTGCACGCGCATGTCGAGCGCGAGGATCAGGTCGTTGCCCGCCATCGGCTCCTGACGCTTCAGGTCGGAGGCCGACAGACCGACGCGCTCCACCAGGCGGCCCCGCGCGTTGACCAGCAGCTGCTGGTGACCGGTGTCGCCGTGCAGCTCGTCCTCGTAGGCGCGCTCGATGCCGAGCTTGCCGATCAGTGTCGTACCGGCGTAATTCGCAACATCGATGCGCGACTGATCCTGCTCGCTGATGGCGCCTACGTAGCCGAGCGCGTGCACCGCGCTGCCATTGCCCGGGTAGAAGCGCGTGAGGCGCGGGCGGACCTCGACCCCCGGCAGATCGGGCCGGTGCACGGCAAACGTAGCAAGCTCCTCGTCGGTGAGCTGCAACCGTATCGGCACCACGTCGAAGCTGCGCCGCGCATCGATCGTCTGGCGCAGGCGGCCGACCTCCGCCGGAGCGAGCAGCCCGAGCTCGGCGAGGCGCTTCAGCGTCGCATCGAGATCGGGTGTCTGCTCGCGAATCAACTCGAGCTGATAGGCCGGTCGGTTGAGCGCGATCGCCTCGCCGTTGCGGTCGTAGATCAGCCCTCGCGCGGGCGGAACGGGATCGATGCGGATGCGGTTGCCCTGCGACAGCTCGCTGAAGTGATCGAAGCGCAACACCTGCAGGTAGAAGAGACGGACCACCAGGGCGACGGCGCAGAACGCCACGATCAGCGTCATGGCGATCAGGCGCCGCCCGAACAGGCGCTGCTCGGCTCGCTGGTCCTTCAGACGTACAGAGCGCGACACGAGCGACTTTGGCCCCCGCGTGGATCAGCGTGACCGGCGCGACATCGTATCGCCGGCTGCCACGATCAGCGGCCAGATCAACGCGCCGGAGAGGATCGGCAACCAGCGGTCCCACCCCGTGTAGCCGTGTCCCGTGAGCCCGTCGGTCCAGAAGATGATGAAGTGGTAGAGGCCGAGCAGGAGGGCGACCGCCCCGGCCTGATGCAGCAGCGGGAACATCCGGATCCGCAACTGCAGCTTGTGTGCGAGAAAGGCCACCACGAGGAACGCGAACGCGTGCTGCCCGAGCACCAGTCCGCGCAGCGCGTCGAGGATCAGCCCGGCGAGCCATGCATATCCCAGCCCGGCGATCCGCGGGCTGGTCAGGATCCAGTAGATGATCGCGAGCAGCGCCAGGTCGGGCCGGGCGGTATCGACCCAGCCCGGCAGCGGCACGATCGCAAACACCAGCCCCGCGGCGACGCTGGCCCAGTAGACAAGCCGCCGCGTCATCGAGTCGGCCCTCATTGGCCGGGCTCCGTGGTCGCGGGTGGGGACTCGGCCGCCGCCTGGGCGGTCGGCGCGTCAGGAACCGGTGGCCGGAACCACACCAGCAATACCTCGCGCGCCCGATCGAGATGCGCGGTGGGCCTCGCTTCCACCTTGGCGAAGGTCGCCGTCGCCGCGCGTTCGACCTTGGTGACTTCGGCGACGGGATAACCGGGCGGGAACACACCCCCCATGCCGGTCGACAGGAGCAGGTCGCCGGCGCGCAAATCGGCCTCAACCGTCACGAACGGCAGCGATAACTTGTCGGGGTCCCCGGTTCCGACCGCGATCGTGCGCACGCCGCTGCGATTCGATTGCACCGGGATCGCGTGCTCGGCGTCGCTGATCAGAATCGCCTCGGCGGTGTGCGGGTTGACGCGGAAAACCTGTCCCACGATTCCCTCGGCGTCGAGGATCGCCTGGCCCTTGAACACTTCGTCAGCCGCGCCCTTGTCGAGCAGCACCCGATGCCGATAGGGATCGAGATCGACGTTCAGGATCGACGAGACCACCACGCGGTCGGCAATGCCCGCCGAGTTCTCGCGCATGTCGCGCAGGCGTCGGTTCTCGTCCTCCAGCGCCGCGAAGCGCTGCAGCTGCAGGTTCGCCATGCGCAGCCGCGCAGTGAGCTCCAGGTTCTCGGCGCGCAGGCTTTCCCGGTCGGCAAGCGATTGTCCCATCCAGTCCCATGCGCGGAAGGGGATGTCGACGACAGCCTGCACGGGAAACACGGCGGTCGCGAGCCAGGTCCGAACGCGCTCGAGCTGCCCGTACCGGTGATCGGCGACCATCAGGCCGATGGAGAGAATCGCGAGGGTGATGAATGCCGCGCCCAGCGGCGGCCCTCGGCCGATGATCGGACGGAAGTCGTGGCTCAGCTCGACCACGGCCTCAATCGAGGCCGAACAGGCCCGGACCGTGCTCGTCGATCAACTCCAGCATCTTCCCGCCGCCACGCGCCACGCAGGTGAGCGGATCTTCGGCGACCACGACTGGGAGGCCGGTTTCTTCCATCAGCAGCTTGTCGATGTCGCGCAGCAGCGCACCGCCGCCCGTGAGCACGATCCCGCGCTCCGCGACGTCCGAGCCGAGCTCGGGCGGCGTCTGCTCGAGTGCTGCCTTGACCGCGCCGACGATCCCCTGCAACGGTTCCTGCAACGCCTCGAGAATCTCGTTCGAATTCAGAGTAAAGCTCCGCGGCACGCCCTCGGACAGGTTGCGGCCCTTGACCGAGATCTCGCGCACCTGCTGTCCAGGATACGCCGAGCCGATGTCGATCTTGATCCGCTCCGCGGTGGCGTCGCCGATCAGGATGCCGTAGTTGCGGCGCACGTAGTTGATGATCGCCTCGTCGAACCGGTCGCCGCCGATGCGCACCGACGCGGCATAGACGATGCCGTTCAATGAGATGACGGCGACCTCGGAGGTGCCCCCGCCGACGTCGAGCACCATCGAGCCGCGCGCCTCGTGCACGGGCATGCCGGCGCCCACCGCCGCGGCCATCGGCTCCTCGATCAGGCGCACCCAGCGCGCGCCTGCGCCCTCTGCCGACTCCTGGATGGCCCGGCGTTCCACCTGGGTGGACCCATACGGCACACACACCAGCACGCGCGGACTCGGTCGCACCATCCGGTTGCCGTGCACCTTCTCGATGAAGTACTGCAGCATCTTTTCGGTGACCGTAAAGTCGGCGATGACGCCGTCCTTCATGGGCCGGATGGCGGTGATGTTGCCCGGCGTGCGTCCGAGCATGTTCTTCGCCTCGGTACCCACCGCCTCGATCTTCTTGCCGCCGCGCGAGGGTTCCTCGCGTATGGCCACCACGGACGGCTCGTTGAGCACGATGCCCTTCCCGCGGACATAGATCAACGTGTTGGCCGTGCCAAGGTCGATCGAAAGATCGTTCGAAAAGTAACCCCGGAGTTTTCTTAGCATCGGCGAAGGGGACGTGGGCGCGCGGGCTGCGGCGAGTCGGGCGGCAATTTAACCAACGACAGGACATTAAACAAGGCGACTGGTATCATCTTTTGCTGCTTTTCTTGCCCCATTTCGCGTTTTCAGAATGTCGCTCACGCGCGCTCAGGTCGAGGGAATCGCCAGGCTCGCCCGGCTCCAGATCACGGAGGAGCAGCTGCCGGTCTACGTCGACAGACTGTCGCGGATCATCGATTTCGTCGAGCAGCTCTCAGCGGCGAAGACGGACGACGTGGAGCCTATGGCGCATCCTCTCGCCGGCCAGGTGCAGCGCCTGCGAGCGGACGAAGTCCGGGAAACGGACCAGCACGAGAAGTACCAGCGTAACGCGGCGAGCGTCGCGGCGGGTCTTTATCTCGTGCCCAAGGTCATCGAGTAGTGCACACCCTCACCGTCGGCGAAATCGCGGCCGGTCTCGCGGCGCGCCGCTTTTCGAGCGTCGAAATCACGCGTCATCTGCTCGGGCGTATCGAGCGGCTGGGCGCGGGTCTGAACGCCTTCGTGACCGTCACCGCCGAGCGCGCGCTTCAGGATGCGCGCGAGGCGGACGCGCGCCTTGCGCGCGGTGAGGGCGGGCCGTTGACCGGCGTGCCGATCGCGCACAAGGACATCTTCTGCACCGACGGCATTCTCACGACCTGCGGGTCGCGCATGCTCGACACCTTCGTCGCACCATACGACGCGACCGTGGTCGCGCGCTGGCGGTCGGCGGGCACGGTGCTGCTCGGCAAGACCAACATGGATGAGTTCGCCATGGGCTCGTCAAACGAGACGAGTTTCTTCGGCCCGGTCCGCAACCCCTGGGATCCCGCGCGCGTGCCGGGCGGTTCCTCGGGTGGCTCGGCCGCCGCGGTCGCCGCGCGCCTGGCACCGGCGGCAAGCGGGACCGACACCGGCGGATCGATCCGCCAGCCGGCAGCCCTGACCAATCTCACCGGGCTGAAGCCGACCTACGGTCGCGTATCGCGCTACGGGATGATCGCCTTCGCCTCGAGCCTCGACCAGGCCGGCGTGCTCGCGCGCTCGGCCGAGGATGCCGCCCGGCTCCTGGGGGCGATGGCGGGGTTCGATCCGCGCGACTCGACCTGCGTCGATTCGCCGGTGCCGGACTACCACGGCGCGCTCGCCGTACCGCTCGAGGGTCTGCGGATCGGGGTGCTCCGCGAGTTCTTCGACAAAGGTCTCGACCCGCGCGTGGGTAGGCTCGTGCGGGCGGCGATCGGCGCGCTCGAGGAGCGGGGCGCCTCCGTGCGAGAGGTGAGCCTCCCGCACCTGCCGCTGTCGGTGCCGACCTATTACGTCGTGGCTCCGGCGGAGTGTTCCTCCAACCTTTCGCGGTTTGACGGCGTACGGTTCGGTCATCGTTGCGAGAAGCCGCGTGACCTGCTCGACATGTACGAGCGCTCGCGCGGCGAGGGCTTCGGCGACGAAGTCAAGCGCCGGATCATGACCGGCACCTACGTGCTGTCCGCTGGGTACTACGACGCGTATTACCTCAAGGCGCAGAAAGTGCGGCAACTGATCGCGGGTGATTTTGCCCGGGCCTTTGCCGAGGTGGACGTCGTGATCGGTCCGACCACGCCGACCGCCGCCTTCGAGCTCGGCGCCAAGACCAGCGACCCGATCACCATGTACCTGAACGACATCTACACGATCGGCGCGAACCTGGCCGGGCTCCCGGCGGTGTCGGTCCCGTGCGGCTTCGTCCGCGAGGGCGATCGCGAGCTGCCGGCCGGACTGCAACTCATCGGCCCGCACTTCGGCGAGGCCCGGCTGCTCGGCATCGCGCACCAGTACCAGCTCATGACCGACTGGCACCGGCGCATGCCGCCGGGCTACGAGTAACGGCATGGAATGGGAAACCGTCATCGGGCTCGAGATCCACGCCCAGCTCGCCACGCGGAGCAAGATCTTCTCGGAGTCCTCGACCGCGTACGGCGCCGCGCCCAACACGCAGGCGAACCTGGTCGATCTCGGCTACCCGGGCGTGCTGCCGGTGCTGAACAGCGCGGCGGTGCGCATGGCAGTGCGCTTCGGCCTCGCGACGGGCGCGACGGTGCGGCGACGCTCCATCTTTGCGCGAAAGAATTACTTCTATCCGGATCTGCCGAAGGGCTACCAGATCAGCCAATACGAGCTGCCCATCGTCGAGGACGGTTCGCTCGACATCCTGCTCGAGGACGGCAGCCGCAAGAGCATCGGCATCACCCGCGCGCACCTAGAGGAGGATGCCGGCAAATCCCTGCACGAGGGCTTCCAGGGCATTTCCGGCATCGACCTCAACCGCGCCGGCACGCCGCTGCTCGAGATCGTGTCCGAGCCCGACATGCGCTCGGCAAAGGAAGCCATCGCGTACATGAAGAAGGTGCACACGCTGGTGCGCTATCTCGGCATCTGCGACGGCAACATGCAGGAAGGCTCGTTTCGCTGCGACGCCAACGTATCGGTGCGCCCGCAGGGACAGGCGGCGCTCGGCACACGCGCGGAGATCAAGAACCTGAACTCCTTCCGCTTCGTCGAGCGCGCGATCAACCACGAGGTCGTGCGCCAGGTCGGGGTGCTCGAATCCGGTGGCAGCGTCGTGCAGGAGACCCGGCTTTATGATCCGGATCGTAACGAGACGCGTGCGATGCGCTCCAAGGAGGAAGCAAACGACTACCGCTACTTCCCCGACCCGGATCTGCTGCCGCTCGTCATCGACGATGCGTTGGTCGAGGAGGTCCGGGGCACGCTGCCCGAGCTGCCGGACGAAAAGGCCGCGCGGTACTGCCGGGATTTCGAGCTCTCCGCGTACGATGCGGGCGTGCTCACCGCGAGTCGCGACCTGGCGATGTACTTCGAGGCTGTCGTGGAAAAGCTCGGCGGTCAGCCCAAGCTCGCTGCCAACTGGGTGATGGGCGAGCTTTCGGGCGCGCTCAACCGCGATGGCCTCGAGGTCGACGCGAGCCGCGTGCCCGCCACGGCGCTCGCCGGACTCCTGGCGCGGATCGGCGACGACACGATCTCGGGCAAGCTCGCCAAGGAAGTCTTCGAGGCGATGTGGTCCGAGGGACGCGGTGCGGACGAGATCATCGACGCGCAGGGTCTCCGGCAGATCACCGACAGCGCCGCGATCGAGCAGGCGATCGACGCCATCATGGCGGCGAATCCGAAGCAGCTTGCCGAGTATCGCAGCGGCAAGGACAAGCTCTTCGGGTTTTTCGTCGGGCAGGTGATGAAGGCTACCCAGGGCAAGGCGAACCCGGCCCAGCTCAACGAGCTCCTGAAGCGCAAACTCGGCGGCGCCTGATCCGCCTGGCTCGCGCCTGACCGCTGCGAGGGCGGCGATCGAGAAGGCCATGACCACCATCCGCGAGGACGATTTCATCCAGAGCGTCGCCGACTCTCTGCAGTACATCTCGTACTACCACCCGGTCGACTACATCGAGCATCTCGGCCGCGCCTGGGAGCGCGAACAGTCGCCCGCGGCCAAGGATGCGATCGCGCAGATCCTGACCAACTCACGGATGTGCGCCGAGGGCCGCCGACCGATCTGCCAGGACACCGGGATCGTCAACGTGTTCCTCAAGGTCGGGATGAACGTGCGCTTCGACACGCCCTTGAGCCTGGCCGAGCTCACCGACGAAGGCGTGCGCCGCGCCTACGAGCATCCCGACAATCGGCTGCGCGCTTCCATGGTGGACGACCCGCTCTTCGCGCGCCGCAACACCCGCGACAACACGCCAGCGGTGCTGCATGTCGAACTGGTGCCCGGCGACAAGGTCGATGTGACGGTTGCGGCCAAGGGCGGCGGTTCGGAGAACAAGTCGAAGTTCGTGATGCTCAACCCGAGCGACTCGCTCACCGACTGGGTGTTGAGGACCGTGCCTTCGATGGGTGCGGGCTGGTGCCCGCCGGGGATGCTCGGGAT
>DATJKD010000176.1:0-4070 GCA_035491795.1 Steroidobacteraceae bacterium
GTCCGACGTCCTGCGGCGTAGGCAGCGGCCCACCGATCCGGACCAAGGCGTGCGCAAACCTCCCGCTGCGACTGTACTTGGAGGTCGTGCACCAACTTGAGGACAACCGTGGCACCTGTGCGCTCGCTGACGGCGTCCCGAGCGCCCAAGATCCGCGCTGCCCACGCGTCGTCGCCTTTGAGTACCGCAGTGGCGACAAGAGGGACCAGCGTGTATGCGAACGCGTACTTGTCTTGAAGATCCCTGATGAATGTCAGGCTCTCACGCACCAACGTGATCGCCTCATCGGCATTCCCGCGCCGCACCGCCACGATGGCGCGAAGATACAACGCCCACGTCAGGAACCACGGACCGGCCTGTCGGAGCAGTGGCATGGCCTCATCGAGCAGCCGTTCCGCCTGGCCGGCGTCGCCGGTCGCAAGAGCTACCGACGCCATCCCGCTCAGCGCATTCCCAGTGCCCCACCGGATCGCTCGTGACCGGAACCCTTCAACCGCGACCGTAAACCGGTCATGGGCCGCCTTCAAATTGCCACAGGCGTGTTCGATGCGCGCGGACAGATCCTCGAGCCGGACGACCGCATCCATGTCACCGGCGTGGGCGAGCCAGAGCGCGCGGGCGAGCCCAGTGCGTGCTCGCTCGAGTTCTCCTTGCGTGTACCAGAGCACTGCCGCTCCTTCAAGTGCTTTCAACTCGGCAGCGGGCGGAAGAGACGGCAAGTTCAGAATCTCTTGATGCCATTGGAGGCCTTCGGCGGCATATCCCCGAATCAGCCAAAAATACTTCAGCCCCCAAGCGATGTCGGATGCTTCGTCGGGGCGCCCGCGATCGATGAGCCACCTCAGCGCGGCGCGGTAGTTCTTGAGATCATCACGCACGCGATCCAACCATTCAGCCTGCGCAGGCCCCACCAGCCCCTCTGCGGCAAGGGAGGCTTCACCGGTGCAATAGTGTGCCAGCGCCTCCAGAGCGTCGTCGCGCTCGCCCGACGCAGTCAGCTCGAGTGCCGCGTACGCCCGCACGGTTTCAAGCATGTCGTACAGCGGACGAGCCGCCACTGAGGTCTCGGATCGTAGAAGAAGGCTCTTGTCAATCAGCTCGGCCACCGCGCGGAGGACATCGTCGCTCGCGGCCGATGAAGCGTCACGATCGGCAAGGACCGCCGCGGCCGCGTTGATCGAAAAACGGCCCGGCAACGCGCTGATGCGGCGGAAGGCGCGCTGCTGGTCCGGACTCAGGAGTTGATAACTCCAGGCGACCGTCTCATTCATCGTCTGGTGGCGTTGTGGGAGATCGCGTGGGCCGGCCGTCGAGAGCAGGACACCACGCGTGAGATGGCGAAGCAGATCGTCAACGGTCAGCGTTTTGATCCACGGAGCCGCCAGTTCGAGCGCGAGCGGCAGTGCATCGAGCCGCCGGCAAATCGCTGTCACGATCGGGCCATTCGCGGACGTGAGGCGAAAGTCGGGTTGCACGTCTCGAAGCCGCTCCACGAAGAGTCGCACCGCGGGAGCACGCGCCAGATCAGCCGGTGACCTCGCATCCGGGCCCGCCTCCAGCTCGAGAGGTCCGACGACATACTCGCGCTCGCCTCGCACATGGAGCGGGGCGCGGCTGGTGACGAGCAGTTGGAGCAATGGGACCGATGTCAGGAGACCCGCGACCGGGGAAGCCGCCTCCAGGACGTGCTCGAAATTGTCGAGCACCAACAACGTGGAGTGATTTTCGCACGCGACTCGCGCGCGCCTCGGCAAATCGCGCGCGGTGACGTCGACCAATCCGAGGGCCTCGGCGATCGCCGGCTCGACGAACGCCGGATCCCGAACGGCGGCCAACGGTACGAAGACCACGCGGGTTGCGCCCTCGTCCGCGATCGCGCGTGCAAGCTCCAGCGCCAGGCGTGTCTTCCCGACGCCTCCAGGCCCGATGAGCGTGATGAGGCGTGCCGCGGGATCGGCGAGCCACTGGCGCAGCGTCCGTACGTCCGTATCCCGACCGAGAAGGACCGTCAGAGGCACGGGCAGGGAGACACGCGTCAATTCATCGGCAGCAGTGGCCTGAGCCGGTGCCCGCGCGCTTCCAAAGAACGCGTCACGGGTCGCACCCGTCAGGTCGAGCGCCGCGGACAGCGCACGCATGGTCTCGACATGGGGCCGCCGGCGCTGCCCACGCTCGAGCGCGCTCACGGCATGGACCGACAGCCCCGCAATTGTCGCGAGCTGCTCCTGCGTGAATCCCGCCGCTTCGCGGAGCGCCTTGAGTTGCGCGCCAAATGACCGCGGAGCGCCGACTTTCATAGCCCATCTTACCGCCGCGTTCGTACGCGACGTACTCCGCAATATTCCGTTCGGAACTCGCGCGATCTGATCGCGCGATCGGCCAGCTTGACAGGAATTGTGAAACAGATTGTGACGCTGGTAGGCGCGACGACGCGCGGGTACTTGCGAGGCGGCGCAGAAGACCATCGGGACTCCGCGCTTCTCAGTGGTTGACGGTTCGTCGATCGGATGATTATCCGGCCAGATGAAGGGTGCTCGATGATGCCCAGACGCCGCGGCAACTGACGCAAGCCGCAGCTGGTTTCAGCGGTCTCGGTCAGCGGCCGCGCGCCAGAGGTGCAGGGCCGCGTAGCCTCGCCACGGCCGCCAGGCATCGGCGCGCGCTTCGAGTGCTCGGGCTGAGAGCGGAGCGTCAATCGAAGACGCGACTCGTCGAAGGACGAGATCCGCGGCCAGAAACGCGTCCGGTTCCCCGAGCGCCCGCAGCGCCACGTACTGGGCGGTCCAGGTTCCGATTCCAGGCAGCGCCGTAAGCGCGCCGATCACGTCCTCAGCAGGGCCGCTCAAGTCGAGACCATCCCTGACTGCGCCGGCCAGCACACGAAGAGTGCCGACGCGCGCGGACGTCAGGCCGATGCCGTCGAGATCCGCGAGCGCGAGCGCCGCCGGAGAAGGGAACAGATGCGTGAGTTCGGACTCCCCAGTGGAAACCGCTTGACCGGTACGCTCGATCACTCGTTCGGCGAACGTGCGCCCCGCTGCCACGCTGACCTGCTGCCCGAGCACAGCACGGACAGCGCATTCGAATGGGTCCCACACGCCTGGAATCCGCAGCCCCGGGTGGGAGCGGACCAGGGGTGCGAGCAACGGATCGTGTTCGAGCGCCGGAACGATTCGTCCTGGATCGGCTGCCAGGTCGAACATGCGGCGTGCCGTTGATGAGAGGCTGAACAGCGCACCCGGCGCCGCGCCGCGCACGCGCAATTCCAGCATGTTCTCATCCGCAAGCGGACTCACCCGGACGAGCGCGTGACCTACGCCGCACGCGACGGTGCGAGCGTACCCGCGATGATCGACGCGCTCTACGCCGGCGAGCGCGCGGGTCGCAAGGAAGCCCCGCATGTGCTTCCAGTCGTAGGGCGGTCGAAACGCCATCCTGAGGGCAACCTCCTCGCCGCTGACTGCCAGTACCGAACGACGTCGGCGCCGCAGTTCCTGCGGAGTCAGGCCATACGCGCTACGGAACGCGTCATTGAATCGCCTGACGCTGCCGAACCCGGAGGCAAGTGCGGTCTCCGTGATCGGCAGGTGCGTTTCATCGAGGAGCCGCTTCGCAAAGTGCAGGCGCCGGGTCTGGGCGACGGCGATCGGAGACGCGCCGACGTGTTCCATGAACAGCCGATCGAGGTGACGCGTGCCGATCCCCAGGCGTGCCGCCAGGTCTTCCACCGAGCCACCATCGAGACATCCGTCGTCAATCAGCCGGAGCGCACGTCTGACGATCGAGGAGGTGCCGAGCCACGCCGGGCTGCCGGGGGCGGCCTCCGGCCGGCAGCGCAAGCAGGGACGGTAGCCGGCTTCGGCCGCGGCTGCCGCTGTCGGGTAGTAGTGGATATGCACGCGCTTCGGACTGCGCACGGGACAGATCGGGCGGCAGTAAATGCCCGTCGAAGTGACGGCGATGAAAAACTTGCCGTCGAAACGGGGATCGCGGCTGATTCGCGCACGATCGAGCGCGAGTACGTCGAGGCCGGAGATCTCCCGCATCGCTGACACCATACCGCGACCTCC
>DATJKD010000177.1:0-10734 GCA_035491795.1 Steroidobacteraceae bacterium
GCAGCTCGAACGCGAGCATGGCGGACTGCTACGGGGGATGATCGCGCGGCGCGGCGGTTCCGGTCCGGGCGGCGGACTCGCGAGCTTGTCGGGCGGGATCGGCGTGCTGGCGCGCCGGCTTGTCGAGCTGACGCCCGCCGATTGGCGACTTGGCGAGGCAGTGCGGTCCGTCGAGCGACAAGGCGCCGGGTTTCACATCGTCGGCTCTCGCTCGACGGCTGAGGTCGACCAGGCCGTGGTCTGCGCGCCGGCGTTTGCGGCGGCGGAGATTCTCGGAGGGCTCGACGCAGAGCTCGCGGCGCAGCTCGCGCGCGTCGAATACACGCCGATCGCGGTGGTGGGCCTCGGCTACCGCTCCTGTCCGGTGCCGCTCGAAGGATTCGGGTTGCTCACGACCAGCGCAGCGCGGGTGCCGATACTGGGCGTCACCTGGGACAGCAGCATCTTCCCGGACCGCGCGCCGCCGGGCGGGTGCGTGCTGCGGGTGATGATCGGCGGCCAGCGTGCACCGGAGCTCGTCGCGCTCGGCGAACGCGAGCTGATCGAGACCGCCCGTGCGGGTCTCCGGGCAACCATGCAGCTCGATCGGGGGCCCGACGTGACCTTCGTCCGGCGCTGGCCGCGTGGCATTCCCGCCTACTCGCCGGGGCACCTGGCGGTGGTGGACGCCATCTTCGCGCGCGTCGCGCGGATTCCCGGTCTGCATCTCAACGGCAATGCCTACCGGGGCGTCGCGATGAACGATTGCGCCCGCGAGAGCCGCGAGCTCGCGCTCAGGATCGCCACCCGTCAATAATTGACCCGGAGCCATTTCTCGAGCCCCATGCTGACCGTTGACGACCTGCACAAGGCAACGCGCACGCTGGCGAGGCGCGATCCGGACCTGGCGCGCGTCGTGCGCGCTCACGGGCCGCCGCCGCTCTGGCAGCGTCGGCCGGGTTTTGCGACGCTGGTGCACATCATCCTCGAGCAGCAGGTTTCGCTCGCTTCGGCGCGTGCCGCGTTCGATCGCGCTCGGTTGCTCGCGCGGCCCTTCACACCGGCGAACTTCCTCGTGCTCGATGACCGGGACCTCCGCGTCGCGGGCTTCAGCCGTCAAAAAACAGAATATTGCCGCAACCTGGCGCGCGCGATCCTCGACAAGGACCTTCAGCTCGGAAGGCTGCCCAGTCTCGAAGACGATGAAGTCCGCCGGCAGCTCACCGCGGTCAAGGGCATCGGTGCCTGGACCGCAGACATCTATCTCATCATGGTGCTCGGGCGTCCAGATGTCTGGCCGCTCGGCGACATCGCGCTTGCGCAGGCCGCCCGCGAGCTGAAGCGGCTCTCAGCGCGGCCTTCGAGCCTTGAAATGACCGCCATCGGAGAGAGCTGGCGGCCCTGGCGCGCCGTCGCCGCGCGCGTGCTGTGGCATCACTACCTGAGCACGCCGCGCCGTGTGAAGCAGCTCTGACGCTCGCGCGATCGGTCATCACCAGGCGATGCCGTAATCCTCGCCGTGATTGCTCGAGCCGCCCCACATCGTGCCGTGGGCGTGGTCGAGCATGATCGCGTTGATCGGCCCGGAGCTGCGTCCCTCGAATTCGAGCGTGTAGCCGCGCAGGCGCAACTCGCGTCGCACCCACTCGGGCACCGATGCATTCAGCATCAGGCGGCCCGGTTCCGACTTGTGATCGTCGAACGACGACTTCATCTGGTAGCTGTTGAAGTTCGACGCCTCCACGGCCTCCTGCGGCGTCATGCCGAACTCGTGGACGTTGAGGAAGAACTGCAGCAGGTTCTGATCCTGCGAATCGCCGCCCTGCACCGCGAACGCGAGCCAGGGCTTCCCGTCCTTGAGCGCGATGCTCGGCGTCAGCGTGACGCGCGGCCGCTTGCCGGGCTCGATCACGTTGAACGGATTGTCCTTCGGGTCGACGACGAACTGCTGTGCGCGCTGGCTCACGCCAATGCCGGTGCGCCCGGCGATCACCGCTGGGATCCAGCCGCCGCTCGGCGTCACGGCGACCAGCCAGCCGTCCGCGTCCGCCGCGACGACACTCGTCGTACCGCGCGTGAAGCCCTCCTTGAACCTCTCGTGCGCGTCGCCGGCGGCTGCGGCGGTCAGGGTCGCTACCGCGCCCGCGGCTGGAAGGGCCGCCGCACGCTCGCGGAGGAGATCCGCGTACGGGTTGGTGCCGTCCTGGAACGGATACGGGTCACCCGGCCCTGAGGACGCGTCGTTGCGCTCGGGACGAATCATTGCCGCCCGCTCCTTGGCGTAAGCCTTCGACAGCAGACCGCGCCGCGGCTCCTCGGGCGGAAAGCGCGGGTCGCCGTAATAGAAGTCGCGATCGGCGTAGGCGAGATTCATCGCCTGGTAGACGGTGTGGATGTAGTTCGCGCTGTTGTAGCCCATCGCGCGCAGATCGAAGTTCTCGAGGATGTTGAGCGTCTGCAGCAGCACGGGCCCCTGCGTCCAGGTGTCGAGCTTGTAGACGTCGATGCCGCGGTAGCTGGTGGAGAGCGGCTCCTCTACCCAGGGCTTCCACTTCGCGAGGTCCTCGGCCGTGATGAGGCCGCCCTGCTCGCGGAAGCCGCGCACGAACTCGGCCGCGATGTCGCCGCGGTAGAAGCGCTCATGCGCTGCCGCGATCGCCTCCTTGCGAGATTTGCCCGCGGCTAGGGCCTCTCGCTCGGCCTCGACCAGCTTGCGCAGCGTCGCCGCGAGGTCCGCCTGGCGGAAAATCTCTCCCGCCTGCGGCGCCTCGCGCGCTTCGCCCGCGTGCGGCAGCATGACGGTCTTCGAGTACGGCCACTCGCGCAGCGTCTTCTTCCAGCGCTCGATATTGTTCGCCGTCTCGGCGTCTATCGGATAGCCATCGGCGAGCTCGATCGAGGGCGCGAGCACCTCGCCAAGCGAGAGCTTCCCGTACTCGGCGAGCATCAGCATGATCCCGCCGGGCGTGCCGGGCGTGATCGCCGACAGCGGTCCGTGCTCGGGCGGATACTCGAGTCCCCTTTCACGGTAGTACTCGGCGGTGGCCCCGGAGGGCGCCACGCCGAGCCCGCTGATTGCGATCACCTTGCGGCTGCGCGGATCGTAGATCAGCGCCTGTGTTTCGCCGCCCCAGCTCAGCACGTCCCACATCGTCGAGGTGGCGGCGATCATCGCGCATGCGGCATCCACCGCGTTGCCGCCGCGCTCGAACATCATTGCGCCGGCGGTCGCCGCGAGCGGCTTGCCCGTGATCGCCATCCATTTGCGCCCGTGCAGAGGCGGTTTCTGCGTCTTGGCCATCGAGCGGGCGATGGCCGGGTCGACGGCCTGCGCCGCGGGGTCGCTCGATACGCTCATAGCCGACAGACCGGTCAGAACGCAGAGGCAGGCGGAAGGCGCGCGGTGCGCGACACGCCGCGGAGTCGGCAGCTTGGGCATCGTCGTTCCCGTCCAGGCATGAGTGACCGGCAGTATATCGGCTATGCTCGGCCGCTCGCCGCCACCGGACGCGTCGCCCATGCATCGAACAGTTGCCACCTGCCTGCTGACCGCGCTCACGATTTCTGCGCACGCCGCGAAGGCGGCGCCGCAGCTCGAAGCCGCCATCGAGAGCATGCGGCCGCAGGTCGTCGAATGGCGCCGCGACATCCACCGCAACCCCGAGCTGAGCAACCGCGAGGTGCGCACGGCGGGCCTGGTGGCCACGCACCTGCAGTTGCTCGGTCTCGAAGTGAGAACCGGGATCGCGCACACCGGCGTCGTCGGAATCCTTCGCGGCGGCCGGCCAGGGCCGGTTATCGCGCTCCGCGCGGACATGGACGCGCTGCCGCTAACCGAGGAGACGGACCTGCCATTCAGGTCCGTCGCGACATCCGAGTTTCGCGGCGAGACGGTCGGCGTCATGCACGCCTGCGGTCACGACGGTCACACGGCGATCCTGATGGGTGCGGCCTCGGTGCTCGCGGCGATGCGCGAGGAGCTGCCGGGCACGGTGATGTTCGTGTTCCAGCCGGCGGAGGAAGGCCCGCCGGACGGCGAGCGCGGCGGCGCGGCACTGATGCTCGAGGAAGGCCTCTTCTCGGAGCTGAAACCCGAAGCGATGTTCGGGCTGCACCTGAGGGCGGAGCTCAACGTTGGTCAGGTGGGTTATCGCAGCGGTCCGATGATGGCGGGCTCCGACCGCTTCCGCATCGTGGTGACCGGGCGGTCGACGCATGGCGGGCGTCCCTGGCAGGGCGTCGACCCGATCGTCACCGCTTCGCAGATCGTGCTTGGCCTGCAGACGATCGTCGCGCGGCAGACGGACATCACGCGCGCGCCCGTGGTGGTATCGGTCGGCTCGATCAAGGGCGGCGTGCGCTTCAACATCATTCCCGACACCGTCGAGCTGGTCGGCACGGTGCGGACCTTCGATTCGGAGATGCGCCGCGAGACGCTGGAGCGGATCGAGCGCACCGCGACACAGATCGCTGCGGCGGCGGGTGCGACCGCGACGGTGGAGCCCGACGACGAACCGAACAAGCCGGTGGTAAACGACCCGGCGCTGACCGCGCGGATGCTCCCGACGCTGATACGCACCGCGCCCCCCGACGGGCTGGTCGTGCCGCCGTTCTCGACGGTCGCGGAGGACTTTTCGTTCTACTCCGACGAGGTCCCGACGCTGTACGTTTTCGTGGGCAGCACCGCCGACGACCGCGACGCAGCCACGGCACCCAGCAACCACTCATCCATGTTCCAGATCGACGAGAAATCGCTGGATATCGGACTCAGGACCATGCTCGGGCTGGCCCTGGATTACCTGCAGGGCGGCGGCGGTTGATGCCCGGCGCCCGCGGGGTCAAACCTTTGCGGTCACCGGTGCATCTGAAACGTCAAGGCGCGGCGCATCGAGCCAGGCAGCCCCCCGGAGACGGGTAGGATTGCGCGCCGGCCCAGGGGGCCGGGTTTCCGAGGTGTGGTCTTGGCCGAGGCTTCCGCCGCAATCGATTTCGACCGCGCGCGTCGCGATTTCGACGAGCGCGCGCTGGTGGCGGAGGCCAAGGCGGGTTCCGAGGTGGCGTTCGAAAAGCTGTACCGCATGCACGTCGGCCGGGTCCACGGGCTGTGCCTGCGCATGACCGCGAACCGAGAGCGGGCCGAGGACTGCACCCAGGAGGCGTTCATGCAGGCCTGGCGGGCGCTGCCGCGGTTTGAGGGACGCAGCGGGTTCGGCACCTGGCTGCACCGGATTGCCGTCAACGCAGTGCTCGCGCAGGGACGTCGCCGTCGCGAGGAAACAGGCGTCGACGCGCCCGTTGATGACATGCTCGAGTTCGTCGCGGACCCCGCCACCGGCGAAGCCGGCGACGACCTGGACATCGAAGCAGCGATCGCTGCACTGCCGCCCGGGGCGCGTCGCGTGCTCGTGCTCGCCGGGCTGTATGGCTATTCGCACGAGGAAGCAGCGGCGATGCTCGGTATCGCGGTCGGGACGTGCAAGGCGCAGCTGCATCGCGCGCGACAGCTGCTCGGCGCACGGCTTGCACCCGCGGAGCAGCCCTCATGAGCCGTGAAAGCGAATCCCGCGACCTGCGGCTCGACCGGGCACTCGCCGGGTTGCCGCGCGAGCTGCCGCCGGAGAACGATCTCTGGCCCGGTATCGCCGCGCAGCTCGAGCCGCGGCGTGCACCGCGCCGTGGGCTGCCCCTGGCGGCGGCTGCTGTGCTGCTCGTCGTGTCGTCGTCGCTGATCACCGCGCGCGTCGTGCGGTGGAGCGCCGCGCCGGCGGCGCCGATCGCGACGGTTGCGCCGCCCGCAACGCCCGACGCCGGCGTTGTGCGTCCGGCGTCCTTCGGTCCGGGCCACGCGCTCGACCCGGAATACGCGGCGGCACGTCAGCAGCTCGCGGCGATGCTCGCCCAGCGCATGGACCGTCTGCCCAGCTCGGCGCGACAGAAGGTTGAGGACAATCTCGCCCAACTGCATCGCGCAACGGACGAGATCAACGCGGCGCTTGCGCTCCAGCCGGGCGACGCGCTGCTCGAGGAGCTGCTGCTCAACACGTACCAGGACGAGCTCGCGGTGCTCGCGAGCGTCAACCAGTTGGCAAATCTGAACGGGACCGTGGTTCCGGAGGACGAGGGGATAAAGCTATGAGGATCGAGTTCCGCGATATCGCCAGTGCACGGTGGCTTCCGACCGCCGCATTGGTCGCAGGCCTGGCGCTCGCGGCGTCGAGTGCATCGGCGGACGATGAGACGTCGATCAACAAGCGCGTGCCGGCCGATCCTGCGGGGCAGGTCGAGGTGTCGAACACGTCCGGCTCCGTGGTCGTGACCGGATGGGACAGCAACGAGGTCGAGGTCACCGGCGAGCTCGGCGAGGGCTCCGAGCGACTGGAATTCGAGACCTCCGGCAAACGCACGCGAATCAAGGTCGTGCTGCCTAAGAGAGGGAGCAGCGACGACTCGGATCTCAGCATCAGGGTACCCGCCGGCAGCAGCCTGTTCGTGAACACCGTGAGCGCCGACATCGTCGTGCAGGGCGTCCGTGGCGCGCAGCGGCTGCAGGCCGTGAGCGCCGACATCAGGACCGAGGCGGCGGCCGAGGACGTCGAGTGCAAGAGCGTGAGCGGGGACGTCACCGTCACCGGGCACGGTAAGCCGGGGATGATCACGATCACGACGGTGAGTGGCGACGCGCGGCTGCAGAACGTCGCGGGCGAGGTGAACGGCAATACCGTGAGCGGCAACTTCGACTTCGATCTCGGCGCAACCACCCGGTCGCGGTTGCGCAGCACCAGCGGCGACCTCGGCGTGAGGGCAAAGGCGACGCCGGACGCACGACTCGATTTCGAGAGCATCAGCGGCGACGTGCGCCTCAACCTTGTCGGCAAGCCCCAAGCGGAATTTGACATCTCGAGCTTCAACGGCGAGATCCGCAATTGTTTCGGGCCGAAGCCCGAGCGGACCGATGAGTACGCTCCGGGCCGCGATCTGCAGTTCCGCGAGGGCGCGGGCAGTGCGCGGGTCCGCATCAAGACGCTGAACGGTGACATCAGCTTGTGCAGCAAGTGAGGGTGGAGCTGGGCCGCCATGGGGCTCCCGCGGATCGCTGATTCGTGGACAATAGGCGGCGCCGGGAACACCGGCTCCCCCGGGGCTGTCTCAGCAGGCGGAGCGACCGGGCAGCGGGACGGACCTCCCCCGGAAGGCGACAGCAGCAGATCCATGGCCTTTTTTTCCGAACTCAAGCGCCGCCGCGTCGGCAAGGTAGCCATTGGCTACGGTGCCGTTGCCTGGATGGTCACCGAGGCGTCCTCGGTGGTGATGCCGGCGCTGCGCCTGCCGGAATGGACCGTCACGTTCGTGGTCGTCTTCCTGATGGTGGGCTTCCCGGTCGCCATGATCATGGCGTGGGTATTCGATGTCGGTCCGCAGGGCATCAAGCGCACGGCGCCGCTCCGCGACGAGACCGCGTCGATGCAGGTGCGGCTTCGTGTCGCGTATGCCGCGGTCGTCCTGTTGCTGATGGCCGGGCTGGGTTATCTGCTGTACGAGCGCGGGCTCGGGCGTGCCATGGCGGGCGAGCGGCATGGCTCGATTGCGGTGCTGCCCTTTACCAACCTGAGCGGCGACGCCAGCAAGGACTACTTCAGCGATGGTATGTCGGAGGAACTCCTCAACCTCCTCGCGCGGGTCCCGGGGCTGCAGGTCGCCTCGCGCACCTCGGCCTTCGCATACAAGGGTCGTAATGTCGATATCCGCCAGGTCGGAAAGGATCTCGGGGTGGAAACGGTCCTCGAAGGCAGCGTGCGCCAGGCTGGCGACCAGGTGCGGATCACGGCGCAGCTCATCGACACCGAGACCGGATTTCATCTCTGGTCGGATACCTACGACCGCCAGCTCGCGGATATCTTCCAGGTGCAGGACGAGATCGCCGGTGCGATCGTCGACAGGCTGCGCATCCAGCTTGCGCCGGAGGACCAGCAGCTCGCGCAGCGCACGCGTGCGCCCACTCAGAACGTTGAAGCCTACGAGCTGTACCTGCAGGGTCGCGCGGTCTGGAAGAAGCGCGGTGAGGAAAACCTGAAGCGTGCGATCGAGCTCTACCAGTCGGCCCTCGCGCGCGACCCGGCGTTCGCCCGTGCGCACGCCGCGCTCGCGTCGGCCTACGTGGTCATGGCCGGCTACACCAAGGAGCAGGGAGACGAGAAGAAGTTCAACCCCATGGCCGAGACGTCTGCGCGCCAGGCGCTCGTGCTCGAGCCCAATATCGGCGAAGCGCACGCGGTGCTGGCGCAGATCAACGCCGATCGCGGTGACTTTCTGGACGCCGAATCCGGTTTCTTCTTCGCGATCTCGCTCGAGCCCAACGAACCGACGCCGCACCATTGGTATTCGATACTGTTGTCCCGGGTGGGGCGGCTGCAGGCGGGGCTGACCCAGGCACGGCGCGCCTACGAGCTCGATCCGTCGTCGCCGATCCTGGCGGCGAACCTGGGCAACATGCTGCTGCAGCTCGGCCAGGACGACGAAGCGCTGCGTTTCGTGAGCCTCGCATCGGAACTCGGGCTCTCCAAGAAGGAGTACGGCGTCGAGGCGACCGTTGCGATTCGCCGTGGCGATTGGGTGGATGCGCGGCGCCTGATGGGCGAGATCGACAACATCCCCGACGAGATAAAACCGGAGGCACAACGCTTCGTCGACGCGCTGGCCGATCCGAAGCTGCGGCCCGAGGTCGTCGCGGGCATGCGCGCCATCGATCCAAAAATCGCACCTCAGGCGTTCTTTATCGGCCCTTACCTCCAGCTGGGCGAGGTCGATCTCGTCTTTCGCATCCTCGACGAGGAATTGCGCAACGACGCCAATTCCTGGGTCAACAACTGGGATCTCGGTCATGTCTGGACCCCGGAGGGTCGCCGTTTCCGCACCGACAAGCGCTTCGGCCCGTTGGCCGAGCGTATCGGCATGGTCGACTACTGGAAACAGTACGGATACCCCGACGGCTGCCGCGCCGGCACCGACGCCGTCCTGGTTTGCAGCTGATCACATCCGCGACCGTCCGCGCGACGGGTCAGTTGATACCATGCAGACTGGTCCTGAATCCAGGAGTCTGCCGGCGTGCCGTCACGGGCGATCAGATGGACGTTGATTGCGCTCGGCGCGCTCCTCGCGCTGCTCGTCGTCTGTGGCGTGCTGTTGCGGCTCCTGTTCGATCCCAACGACTACCGCACTCAGATCGAGCTTGCCTTCAACGAGCGCACTGGCAGGGTGCTCGACCTCGAAGGGGATCTCGGCCTGCGTCTGCTGCCGCGACTTGCCGTCAGCACCGGACCGTTCTCGATCAGCGACCGCACCGGCGACGGCGACGGAGATTTCGTGACCGCGCGGGACGCGCGGCTGGGGCTCGCATTGCTGCCGCTGCTGCAGCGGCGGCTTGAGCTCGGCCGGCTCGTCCTGGTCGAGCCGGCGGTCGCGCTGCGCATCGACAAGGACGGTCGCGACAACTGGTCCGATCTTTTCGATCGCCCCGAGCCGCCTGAATCGCTCGACGGCTCCGAGCGCGACCGCGAAGCACCAGCGACGGATCGGCCTGACTTCAGCATTGCGGAGCTTTCGATCGAGGACGGACGGTTGAGCTTCCACGACGCGCGACGGCCGCGGAATCTCCAGTTCGTCGATCTCGATCTCGAGACAGGGCCGCTGACGCAGGATTCACCCACGGCCATCCGCGCCGGTTTCGCGCTCCAGCAAGGGCACACTGTGAGTCTGCGATCGCTGGTGAGCGCGCGCGTCGGGCGCGTGCGGCCACGCGTCTGGGCGGTGGAGGACATGGTCGTCGAGATCGAGCGCCCCGCACCGCCCGGTTCCGAACGCGAGCCGTTGAAGGGGCGGATAGAGGCTGCGCGTCTGACGGCTGATCTCGATGCGCGGCATTATTCCGCGCCGGAGCTGAGGTACCGGCTCGGCGACGCAAATGGCGAAGCCAGCCTCGAGGCACGGCACGGAACCGCAGGACTGGCGGTAGAGGGGCCGGTCACCATCGCGCGCACGGATCTGCGTGCGCTGCTGGCGAACCTTGGTGTCTCGCTCCCGCAGTTCAGGGATCCCAAGGCGCCGGGCGACATCGAGCTCAAGGCGGTGCTCCGCTACGGTTCGACGCTCGCGCTGCGCGACCTCGTCGCGGTTGTGGGCGGCACGCGCCTTACGGGGAGCGCTGAGCTCGGCGGCGCGCCCGGCACGTCCGTGCAGTTCGATCTGCATGGCGATCGGATCGTCCTCGACGATTACCTGCCTGGGAACCAGAGCAGCACCGTGGCGGCGGCGACGATCGAAAAGCCGGCCGCAGGCAAGGGCGGGCTCCGCGAGCTCCACCTGCGGGGCCGTTTCACCTGCGGACGCGCCTCCTACGCCGGGATGAACGTCTCGAACGTCGACGGCATCCTTGCCGTGCGCGACGGCACGCTCGAGCTCGATCCCCTGCGGGCGTCGCTGTTCGGCGGCACGAGTCACACGCGGTTGCGCTACGACCTGGCCGCGGCGGTCCCGCAGCTGACTCTCGATCAGCGCTTGGCCGGCGTCGACACGGCGGCGATGCTGGCAGAGCTCCTCGATCAGAAACGCGTGAGCGGTCGCGGAACGCTGACCGCGCACCTGAGCGGTGCGGGTCGCGATCGCAAGGCGGTGCTTCGCAGTCTTTCCGGTCCCTTCGAACTGCAGGTGACCGACGGTCGGTTCGTCGGTGTCGACGTCTGGGCCGAGATCGAGCGCGCG
>DATJKD010000178.1:0-2961 GCA_035491795.1 Steroidobacteraceae bacterium
GGACGAGGGCTTGCCTGGGAAGGCGCCCGCGCCGTGTTGCAGCATGCTTTTGACGAGCTCGGGTTGCCGGCTGTGGGAGCCGCGACCGACGCTGCCAACCGGCGTTCGTCTCGCCTGCTCGAGAAGCTGGGCATGCACCTGGTTCGCCGCGCGGACCACAACGGTCTCGACACGCTGTTCTACGTCTGCACAATCGATGACTGGGCGAGCGGAGTCGAAGCCTGAGCGTGCAACGGGGTCGCCGGAGCCTTGAATGACGGAAGTGCTTTCGACCGAACGCCTGATCCTGCGTCATGCGACGACCGCCGATGACCATTTCATATTCGAGCTCGTCAACGATCCGGACTTTATCCGCAACATCGGGGATCGTGGCGTGCGCACGCTGGCGGACGCGGAGCGATACGTGGTCAATGGTCCGATCGCGAGCTACGAGAAGTTCGGTTTCGGCATGTACGTTGTCGAGCTCCGCGAGGCCGGCACGCCGATAGGGCTGTGCGGTTTCGTCAAGCGCGACTGGCTGCCCGACGTGGACATCGGCTTCGCCTTCCTGCCGAAATATCGCTCGCAGGGCTACGCGCACGAGTCCGCGGGCGCCGTGCGGCGCTATGGGCACGAAGTGCTCGGGCTCGCGCGGATCGTCGCAATCGTCTCGCCGGCGAATGCGGATTCGATCCGGTTGCTCGAAAAGATCGGGCTGCGATTCGAGAGCATGGTTCGACCCACGAATGAGGACGCGGACATCAAGCTGTTCGCCGCCGAGTCCTGATGCATCCGGGCTCGAAGGAGAAGTCATGAGCCAGCCGTCCTATGAAGGCCGTTGCCATTGCGGGGCGATCGGCTTCACATACCGCACCGCCATGCCCGGCGAGCGCTGGAACATCCGGACCTGCCAGTGCACGTTCTGCCGTCTGCACGACGCCTTGTCGACATCGGACCCACAAGGGGGTCTCGAGTTCTCGATCCGCGAGCCCCGGCAACTGCAGCGCTATCGTTTCGGCGGTCGCACCGCCGATTTTCTGCTGTGCCGGCACTGCGGCGTCTACGTGGGCGCGCAGATGATCGCCGGCGACCGAGCGTTCGGCATCATCAATGTCCACGCGTTGCGCGAGCCGCCGCCGGGGCGGCCGCCGGCCGTGGCCATGTCATACGACGGCGAAAGCGCGAGCGAGCGCCAGCAGCGGCGCATGCAGCGCTGGACTCCCGTCGCGCAGGCGGCGTAGAGCGGGCGCGAGGGATTTCTCTTGGCCGAGTCATTCATCCACGTCTGGGAGTTCGTGATCGACGACGCGCGACGGACCGAGTTCGAGCTGCGCTACGGTCCGCGCGGCGCGTGGGCGGTGCTGTTCGGCCGCGCGCAGGGCTTTCTCGGTACGCAACTCCTCCGGGACGAGGCGACACCCGGGCGGTATCTCACCATTGATCGCTGGCAGGGCGCGGAGGCCTATCGGGAATTTCGCCTGCAATTCGGTGAAGAATATGCCGCGCTCGACCGGCAATGCGCGGCATACACGCGTCAGGAACGTGCTATCGGCAGCTTTACGGAGATCACCCCTTGATCTCAGAGCCTCGGATCGCCCACGCGCACCGCTCACGGACGGTGGAGCGCGAGACGTAGTCCGAGGACGATGAATATTGCACCCGCGGTGCGCGAGAGCACGCTCCCGGTCGCCCGGCGCCTGAGCAGCAGATCCCTGAACCGGGCCGCGGCAACGGCGAGCACTAGACACCAGCTCACGCCCGTGGTGATGAACGTCGCGCCGAGCAGCAGAAACGCCTCGACCTTGCGGTCGCTCGCCGGATCGATGAACTGCGGGAGGAAGGCGAGGAAGAACAGCGCCACCTTCGGGTTGAGGAGATTGGTGACGATGCCGCGGCGAAACGCCAGGCGCGCCACCACGGCGTCGCCCGTAACCAGAGTTTCTGGCAGCAACGTCCGGCTGCTGAGCGCGCGCACGCCGATATAGATCAGGTAGGCGGCGCCGAGCAGCTTGACGACAGTGAACGCGGTGGCCGAGGTCGCGAGGATCGCCGACAACCCGAGGGCAGCTGCGAGCGTATGCACGATGCTGCCTGCGGCGATGCCGAGCGCTGCCGCGACACCCGCGCGACGACCGGCGCCGAGGCTGTTGCCGAGGATGAAGAACGTGTCCTGCCCCGGCGTCAGGTTGAGCAGGATCCCCGACAGCACGAACAGCCAGTAGTCGTGTATTCCAGGCATGCGCGCGTTGCGTTGCTGCGACGCCGGAGCGTGTCCTTGCGGCCTCGCCGGGCGACCGGTTCTATGCTATCTGTTTCGCAATGATTGCGAAGCTGATTCTCGTGGCAATCGGCGCGACGCAGGGCGCGACGGCTACCCTGGTGGATGTGGCGTCGGCGCGACGCGCGATCGGCACTCCGTCCGCAGCCGCGACCGCGGCGCGCATCGAACAACATGCGTCTCGAGGGTCGACCGACGCACTGGTGGGCGAGCTGCGCGCGGTACTGGCCGACCCGACACTCGAGGCCGCGGCGCAAGAGTGGCTGCTCGAATCCGGATTGCACGGGCTACGGCGCCTGCCAGCAACGCCCGCCGCGCGCGCGCTGGTCGCCGAGCTGTCGACCCGTGCACCCAGGATCTTCACGCGCGTCGAACCCGAGCACGGTAGTCATGCCGTCCCGCTCTATGACATGGGAGCGGTGGCGCGCTACACCGAGCGCGACTGGGTACGGGGCGAAGCACGCGTCGCGGCCACGAAGGCGCTTGCGCTCGGGAACGCGGACGCCCTCGAGGCGTGGCTCGAACAGGACGGTTCGCCGCGCGCGATGGCCGTGCGAAACGGAATACTCGACGCCTGGCGCGCGACGAAAGCCGAAAGACTCGAGGGGCAGCGTGCGGCGGTCGTCGCCGCGATGCACGCTGGCCGGGATGCGGACCGCCTCGCCCTCGAGCTCGCGCGGCGGCTGCGCGATCCGGAGCTCTAC
>DATJKD010000179.1:0-7570 GCA_035491795.1 Steroidobacteraceae bacterium
ACCTCGGAGTCGAGCGACGGCCGCTCGAGCATCAATCTCGAATTCGCGCCGGAGCGCGACGTCGACGAGGCGGCGAACGACGTCCGTGACCGCGTTTCACGCCTTGCCGGCAATCTGCCGGAGGAGGCCGATCCGCCGGAAATCGGCAAGGTCGACTTCAACGCGGAGTCGATCATCTACCTCAACCTCGCGAGCGACACGCTCAACGTCCTCGAACTGACCGACTACGGTGAGCGCGTCCTGGTCGAGCGGCTGGGCGTGCTCCCGGGCGTGGCGCGCGTCCGGCTGAACGGCGCCAGGCGCTACGCGATGCGGGTCTGGCTCGATCGCGAGGCGCTGGCTGCGCGCCGGCTCACCGTCGCCGACGTCGAGGCGGCACTGCGCCGTGAGAACGTCCAGCTCCCCGCGGGCCGGCTCGAATCCTCGCAACGCGAATTCACGCTGCGCACCGACACCGGGCTCGCCACCGAGCAGGAGTTCCGCCAGCTTGCGGTCGGCCGCGGCCCGGACGGCTACCTGGTGCGGCTCGACGAGGTGGCCGACGTGCGTCTCGCCGCTGAGAACGAACGGAGCGTTTCGCGCTCGAATGGCGTGCCCGGCATCAGCGTCGCCGTCGAGCAGATCTCGAAGGCGAACACGCTCGAAGTCGCGCAGCACGTCAGGGACGAGGTCGAACGTCTGCGGCCGGACCTTCCGCCCGGCACACGCCTCGAGGTCAACCTCGACCGCTCGGTATTCATCGAGGAATCGATGAAAGAGGTGCTGGTCGCGTTGGTCATCGCGCTGGTGCTGGTTCTGATCGTGATTTACCTGTTTCTCGGCAACGTGCGCGCCACGCTGATCCCCGCGCTCACGATCCCCGTGTCGATCATCGCGGCGTTCCTGGTGATGGCAGCGATGGGATTCTCGATCAACGTTCTCACCCTGCTCGGTCTCGTGCTCGCGATCGGCCTCGTGGTGGACGATTCGATCGTCGTGCTCGAGAACATCTATCGACGCATGGAGGGTGGCGAACCGCCGCTGATCGCGGCGGTGGACGGCAGCCGCGAGATCGGCTTCGCGGTGATCGCAACCACCGCCGTGCTGGTCGCGGTGTTCGTGCCGATGTCCTTCCTCGAGGGCGCCGTCGGCAAGCTCTTCCGGGAGTTCGGCTTCACGATCGCGGCCGCCGTGCTCTTCTCCGCGCTGGTCGCGCTGACCCTGACCCCGATGCTCGCCTCGAAGCTGCTGGCTGGTGGCGCCACGCGATCGCGCTTCTCGCACATCGTCGACTCGTTCTTCCACCGGCTTTCGAAACGCTATGACCACACGCTGCGCCATCTGATGCAACGTCCCTGGACGGTCGTGGGCGGCACCATCGCAGTGATGGCGCTCGCGGCGGTCTTCTTCAGGATGCTGCCAAGCGAGCTCGCGCCCGCCGAGGATCGTGGCATGGCGTACATCGGCATGACCGGTCCAGAGGGCGCCACGCTCGAGTACATGGACCGCCATGCGCGCATGGTCGAGGACATCCTGATGGGCGAGGTGGCCGACGGTGAGGTGGTTCGCGCGATAGTGCGCATCCCGGGTGGCTTTGGCGGCGGCGCGCAGATGAACCAGGCCCGCGGGTTCATGCTGCTTCAGCCGTGGGGCGAGCGCGAGCAGAGCGCCGAACAGATCGCGCAACGAATCCGTGGCAAGCTCACCCAGATTCCGGGCGTCAGGAGCTTCGTCGGCACGCCCGGCGGCTGGAGCATCAACAGCGGCTCGCCGGTCCAGGTCGTGCTCGGAGGAACCGAGTACGCCGATCTCGTGCAGTGGCGCGACCTGCTGATGGCGCGGATGGAGGCAAACTCCGGGCTGTCGGACGTCCAGTCGAATTTCGAGGAGCGCAAGCCGCAGATCCGCATAGCGGTCGACCGCGATCGTGCGGCGGACCTGGGCGTGTCGCTGCAGACCGTCGGCCGCACGCTCGAGACCGTGCTCGGCTCGCGCATCGTGACGACCTTCATCGAGCGGGACCGCGAGTACAACGTGATCCTGCAGGGTCGCGCCGAGGACCGTGCGACGCCGGCCGACCTCGACAGCATCTACGTACGCTCGGATCGCACATCGGAGCTGATCCCGCTTTCGAACCTCGTGCGGCTCACCGAGGTCGCCGGCGCGACCACTCTCAACCGCTTCGACCGGCTGCGTGCCATCACCATCTCGGCCGCGCTCGAGCCGGGCTACACGCTGGGCGAGGCACTCGACTTCGTCGAGGGCGTGGTCGAACAGGAGATGCCGCCCGCGATACGCCTCAACTACGACGGTCAGTCGCGCGAATTCAAGGAGTCCGGGGGCCGGCTCTACTTCATGTTCGTGCTGGCCCTCCTGGTCGTGTTCCTCGTGCTCGCGATGCAGTTCGAGAGCTTCCTGCATCCCTTCGTGATCATGACCACTGTGCCGCTGGCGGTGACCGGCGCGCTGCTCGGGTTGTGGTTCTATGGGATGTCGATCAACGTGTTCAGCCAGATCGCGGCGATCATGCTGGTCGGGCTCGCCGCCAAGAACGGCATCCTGATCGTGGAGTTTGCCAACCAGCTGCGCAATCGCGGCGTCGACTACCGCGAAGCGGTGATTGAGGCGGCCGCGATTCGGCTGCGCCCGGTCCTCATGACGAGCTTCTGCACGGCTTTCGGCGCGCTGCCGCTCATGATTGCTACCGGGGCGGGCGCCGAGTCGCGCCAGGCGATCGGTGTGGTCGTGTTCTACGGGGTGCTGATCTCGGTGTTTCTGACGCTTGGCGTCGTTCCCGCCGTGTACACCTTGGTCGCGCGCAATACGCGGCCACCGGAGGCGATCGGGCAATTGCTCGACCGGCTGCGGACGAGTCTGCCAGGGATTCCAGGCCGGCCACGGACGGAGCCGGGCGAGCCTGGTGACTAACGCTCGCTTCTCCTTCCGCGGTATTTCGTCAAGCTATTGATAAATAAAGCTTTAATAATGGCCGGGTGCATCTTTGACCGGCCGGATACGGCCCCGGCTTGGTAGAATGGACGCCCTTAAGAACAAGTCCGGTTCCGGCTGAAGGCAGCGGCTGCGCGCCGCATTCGGCCCGGATCGGTGGTCCCGATCATGGCGCCGTCCCCGTATCAGCAACTGGAGCAGGAGTTCCGCCGGCTGCACGCCTTTCGTGGCGCGGCAAGCCTTCTGCGATGGGACGCGGCCGTGATGATGCCGCGCGGCAGCGCAGACGTCCGCGGCGAGCAGCTCGCGGCGCTCGACACCGAATGCCACGCGCTCCTTACCTCGCCGAGGGTTTCACGACTGATCGAGCGGTCGCAGGCCGCAGAGTCCCAGCTCGAGGACTGGCAGCTCGCCAACCTTCGCGAGATGCGGCGTGAGCGCGACCACGCAATCGCGACTCCGATGTCGCTGGTCTCGCGTCTCGCCAAGGCGACCGCCCGGGCCGAGGTCCGCTGGATCGAGGCCAAGGAGCAGGCGGACTTTTCACTGTTCGCGCCGCACCTCGAGGAGGTTGTCGCCCTGACACGCGACCGTGCCCAGGTGCTGTCCAAGGCACTCGGACTTGCGCCATACGACGCACTTATCGACGAGTTCAGCCCAGGGTTCCTTGGGGCCGAGATCGACCAGCTTTTCCGCGTCGTGTCGCGGCGATTGCCCGGCCTGATACGCGACGCTATCGAGCTCCAGGCGGCGAAGCCGCCCTTGCTGATCGCGACCCGTGTGGGCCCGGCACGCCAGCGCGCGCTCGCGATCGACGTGATGAAGGCGCTGGGCTTCCCCTTCAACCGCGGCCGGCTGGACGAAAGCTCACACCCGTTTACCGAAGGCGTGTCGGGCGACGTGCGCATCACAACGCGCTTCGATGCGACGGACCCCTTCGCGGGGCTGTTCGGCGTGCTTCACGAGACCGGACAGGCGATGTACGACCTCGGGCTGCCGGAGGCGTGGCGCGATCAGCCGGTGGGCCGCGACCGCGGCATGGCGCTCGAGGAGAGCCAGTCATTGCTGCTCGAGATGGTGATCGGACGCAGCAGGCCGTTCCTCACGTGGCTCCACCCGCTGCTCGAAAAGCAGTTCGGTGTGAGCGGGCCGGAGTGGGAACCGGGCAATCTGTACCGCACGCTCACCCGCGTGCGACGCAGCGCCGTGCGCATGGACGCTGACGAGCTCACGTATCCGGTGCACATCATGCTGCGCTACGAGCTCGAGAAGCGGATTCTCGACGGGACGCTCGCGGTCCGCGACCTGCCTGCCGCCTGGAACGAGGGTCTGGAGCAGCGGCTCGGTCTCAAGCCCGCCAATGATGCCGAAGGCTGCCTGCAGGACGTGCACTGGGCGATCGGCTCGTTCGGCTATTATCCTTCTTACGCGCTGGGCGCACTCATCGCGGCGCAGCTGTACGAGAGCCTGCGCAACGACCTGCCGGCCCTCGACGAGCAGATCGCGGCGGGGCAGTTCGGCGGTCTCTTCGGCTGGTTGCGCGAGAACGTGCACGGGGTCGGCGCCCGTGTGAGCTCGCAGGAACTGATCAAGGACGCTACGGGCAAGCCGCTGTCCGCCGCGCCCTGGTTGCGCTACGCCGAGTCGAAGTACCTCGAGGAATGACAACGGATATGACGGTGTCGACGCGCCTGGCACGAGACGAGATGGCCGTCGAGGTCCATGCGGACCGGCCCGCAACGTCCGCCGCTGCCCCTGCGGAGCCTAGGGAACGTCAACCCGTACGCGTTTCCAACAACCTCCGGCGTCTGGCGGCGCGTCTGCGCGGGCAGGTTGGCAGGGCCATCGCCGACTACGCGATGATCGGCGAGGGCGACCGCGTGATGGTCTGCCTGTCGGGCGGCAAGGATTCGTACACGCTGCTCGACATGTTGTTGTCGCTTCAGCGCAGTGCACCCGTGCGTTTCGAGCTCGTTGCGGTCAACCTCGACCAGAAGCAGCCGGATTTCCCCGCGCACGTGCTGCCGGAGTACCTGACGGCGCTCGGTGTACCGTTCCACGTAATCGAGCAGGACACCTATCGGGTCGTGAAGCGGGTGATCCCGGAGGGTCGGACGATGTGCGGGTTGTGCTCGCGGCTCCGGCGCGGTGCACTCTATCGCTACGCCGCCGGGAACGGTATCACCCGGATCGCGCTCGGCCATCACCGCGACGACATCGTCGAGACCCTGTTTCTCAACATGTTCTTCGGCGGCAAGCTCAAGACCATGCCGCCGAAGCTCAAGTCCGAGGACGGGCGACACATCGTGGTCCGGCCGCTCGCCTACGTCGCCGAGCGCGATATCGAGCGGTATGCACGCGGGCGGGGGTTTCCGATCATCCCGTGCAACCTGTGCGGCTCGCAGGAGCACCTGCAGCGCGCGGCCGTGAAGAAGATGCTCGCCGACTGGGAGCGCGAGCATCCGGGCCGGACGGAGGCGATTTTCTCCGCGCTGCGCAACGTACAGACCTCGCACCTGGCCGATCCATCGGCGTTTGATTTCGCAGCGCTCGATTCGCAGCGGACCGCCGAGGGCTCCGGCGTAGATGGGGTCGATGCTCCGTCACCGTCGCACGAGCCGTGGGAGTCGGACTAAGCGCGATCGTCGGAGCCGGGAGTCTCAGCCGGCGCTCCGGGCTTCCTGCTACGGTCCGGGACGACGCCTTCGGCGCGCAGCCGGTCGAGCTCGCGGCGCTCCTCGACCTGGGACGAGCGCATCTTCCGGATCAACGTCTCGATACGCGCATCCTTGCGCAGGCCGGCGAAGGATGGATCGTTCTCCAGTTGCCTCAGCGCGAGCGGAATGTGGAATCCTTTTGCCACACGGCGCTCCAGCATGCCGATGCACGCATCGCGGTCACCATTGAGTAGCAGGGCAAGAGGATAATGGAGGTAGTACCAGGTTTCCGCGTATCCTGGCTTTCCCTGCTCCCGCCGCATGCGCTCGATGATCACACCGAGCAGGCGTCGGCCCTTGTCCCCCTGTCCGTCGGCAAGCAGTACATCCGACAGCGCGATCGGTACGTCACGAACCGGCGATCTGTCCTCGGGCAACAATGCCTGGCCTGTCGCATCCCAGCGCACGCTGGCTAGCTGTTCGAGCACGACGACGGCGCGCGCGAAGTCGCCGGTCGTTCGGGCGTGCATGCGAATGGCGACCAGATGGTCCGACATCGTTATCGGCGACGCAGTGCCGCGGGCGAGCGAAGCGTAGGCAATCTCGCCGGCCGACACCCATTGCCGCTCCTCCAGAAGGATGGGCAAAGTGCGTGGCGACAGGTCGCCGAAGCTTTCGCCGACGAGCTGTCGAGCGGCCGCCGGGTCGCCGAGATCCACGTATAGGCGGATCAGCACGCGGCGGGCATCCTCCAGCAGCGGGTCGAGCTCGAGCGCGGTCTCGCAGTATTGGATAGCGTCCGCTGCTTGCCCCACGATGCCCGAGCGCATCCTGCAGAGCCGTTCGAGCGCAGGTGTGTAGCCGGGTTTGCGCTTCAATACGCTCACGAGTAAGGCGTTCGCTCCCTGGAGATCGCCGCGCCCGTGCCAGAGAAACACCGACTTGAGCACGTCGTGGGCCGGTTCGAGGGGGTCGAGCTTTCGAGCGCGATCGAGCATCTCGAGCGCCTCGTCGCGGCGCGCCGGCGTTTCGTACAGAACTGCGGCCAGCCCCGCGAATCCCTCCGCCGAGTTCGGGCTGAGTTCGAGCCCGCGTCGATAGTCGGTTTCGGCCGCCACAAGGTTCGTGTAGGCGGCAAGATGCGCACGCTGCAGCAGCGCGTCTCCATTCTCGGGGTCGAGCGACAAGGCCTTCTGGACCAGCGTATTCCCCCGCTCCAGCGCCGCCACGAAGCGGGCCCGCCGATCGTCGGTCACCTCGAGATCGGCGACGAAGAGCTCGGCCTGCGCCAGGTTGACGTACGCGGCCGGAAACTTCGGGTCGAGGGCCACGGAGCGCTCGAAGTGCTCGGCCGCCGCCTTCACCTCGGTCACGTTGCCGGTCGCGAGCAGGGCCCGGCCCTGCAGAAGGGCGAGGTAGGCCTGCAGGTTCGTCGTGCCCTGACCGGTCATGCGCTCCTTCGCCTCCGGATCGAGCGAAAGCTCGAGCGCCTGCGTGACCTGCACGGCGATCTCGTCCTGGATCGCGAAGACATCACCGGGCCGACGGTCGAAGCGCATCGACCACACGTCCGATCCGCTCTCCGTGTCGATCAATTGCGTCGTCACCCGCATGCGCGCCGGCTCGCTCTGCACGCTGCCTTCGAGCAGGAAACGCGCGCCGAGCTGGCGACCGATCTCTCGGGCATCTTCGGCACGGTCACGAAACGCGAACGACGAGGTGCGCGATATCACGTCGAGCTCGGCGAGGCTCGCGAGCTGGTGTAGCACCGACTCGGCGATGCCGGAGGCGAGCACGTCCGCATCCCGCGACGTGCTCAGGTTCTGGAATGGCAGCACGGCAATCGCCAGGCCCCGCGCTCCGCCTGGGCCGAGGTCCGACTGCCGCACGAGCAGCGCGGCAACCGCCGCCAGAAGCACGGCGATGACCGCGATATCGGCGTACCGACGCAGGCCGTGGGCGACCGGGCGGGGAATGCCCTCGGC
>DATJKD010000180.1:0-10158 GCA_035491795.1 Steroidobacteraceae bacterium
GAAGGGCATCTTCGGCCCGAACTGCTCCTGGTCCGCAGGATTCGCGAACTGGAAGAAAGCGAGTGCGCCACCGTCGGCGAGACCGAAGAACAGATGGCAGTAGGTGCGTTCGGCGCCGAACAGCATGTCCTTCTCGCACCACGTCGCAAGCAGCGGCAAGCCGATGACTTCCTCGTAGAACTTTCGGGTCGCCTCGAGGTCGCGCGAGACGTACGCCGTGTGATGCAGCCTCGTAGGCAGCTTTGCCGATGTCGCCATGATCCTGACTCCTTGCCTGCCGCCGCCTAGAAGCGATACGTGAGGTCGATGCCCCAGACCAGCGGCTGCGCCTTGAACACGAAATTGTTGGTGTACCCGGGGCTCGGGAAGAACTGCGGCCCGGGCGACCACTCGGCATTGTAATCCTCGTCGGTCAGGTTCCTCGACCAGGCCACCAGCGACCAGCTGTCCGTCTCGATCCCGGCGCGCAGGTTGAGGAGACTGACGGTGTCCCGCTCGGTGAAGTTGTCCGGATAAAACCAGGTCGGACCGATGACCTGGAAGTCGGGACGGATGAAGAAGTTCCAGTCGGAGGCCCCGAGCGGCACGCGCCACTGCCCGCCCAGGTTGATGGTGTACTCGGAAACGAGCGGCGCCTGGTTTCCGACGTCGTTCGGGTCGCGGCTCGACTCCTTGATCTCGCTGTCGGTGTAGCCGCCGCGCAGATACACCTCGAGCCCGTCCGTGACCTGAGCTTGCAGCTCGGCCTCGAACCCCAGGTACTCGACCTCCTCCAGGTTGCCGAGATTCTGCGTGCTCGTGTTCGGCTCGAAGACGAAGAAGTACGTGCCCTTGGCCTCGGTGTAGAAGGCGGTGAAGCTGGCGCTCACCTGTTTGTCCGCGAACTGTGCCTTGACGCCGGCCTCGAAGGTGTCTGCCGTCTCCTGGTCGAAGAGGTCCTCGACGCCGGCAATGCCTGCCGACACGACACCGGTCTGATTGAATCCGCCGCTGCGGAAGCCGCGGCTGTAGCTCAGGTAGGTCATCAGGTCGTCGCTTGGCTTGAAGCGCAGGGTCGCCTTGGGCTGCCAATCGTCCCATGTCTCTTCGCGCACCTGGCCCGGGAACGCGCAGGGGTCCGGTATCAAGTCACCCGGCGGCAGCCCGTCCGATATGCAATTGATCGACAGTGGGATGAACGCCTGCGGTGTTTCTGTCGTGTTCTCGCGCTCGTCGCGGTCGTAGCGCAGCGCCACCGAGCCCTCGAGCCGGTCGGAGATGTCGTAGCTCAGCTCGCCGAACACCGCCCAGGCCAGATTGTCCTGGGAATCGGCGAGGAAGGTGAACTGCGGGGCGAAAAACGGCAGCGGGGTTTCCTTGACCTCGGGCACGACGCCCGACTCGTCGTCAAAGACGTTGCCGGTCGAGATGAAGCGGTCGGTCGCGATGATGTAGGCGCCCGCGATCCAGCGCAGCGGCTCGTCGGCCGGTGAGGTGAAGCGGATCTCCTGGCTCACCGCCTCGACGTCCAGCCACTGGTGCTGGGCCTGGTCGGAACCGAAGAACAGCTTCAGCACGGATTCGTCGTACGGCAGGAAGTCGAACTGGTCGCCGGTCAGCAGTTCCTCGATCTCGTCGTAGGCCGTGATCGACGTGAGCGTGCCGCCGCCCAGGTCAAAGTCGAGCTTGAGCGAGGCGCCGGCCAGGTCGCGCTCGTTGACGCCGTGATTGTCGACTCGCACCGGCAGGCTCGTGTCGTCGACCTGCTCGGTGATGTTGAAGTAGAGCGCCTGTGTGTCGACCTGGGACACGTACACGCGCAGGTCGGCTTTCATGCTGTCGTTGGGCTCCCAGAGCAGCTTCGCGCGGCCGGAGAGGTCCTCGAAGGGGTCGGCTTCCTCGCCGAGGTGCGGGTTGTCGATGTGTCCGTCGGTGTCGAAATAGGAGCCCGAGACCTGGAACTTCCAGGTGTCGGAATCGCCGAGCGGCCCGCCGACGCCGCCGCGCACGGCATAGCCCGGCCCCGACTCGTAGCCCGCCATCACGCTGCCCTCGATCTCGTCGCCTGGCTCGCGGGTCTCGATGATGACCGCGCCGCCGATGGCGTTGCGTCCGTAGAGGGCGCCCTGCGGGCCCTTCAGTACCTGGATGCGCTCGATGTCGTAGAGCTCCTGGTTGAACTGCGAGGGGTTGGCCATCAGCACGCCGTCGATCAGCACCGCCACGGAGGGCTCGCTGTTGCGCGCCTGGGAGATGCCTCGCACGACGATGAAGGACGTACCCTGGTTCTGGGTCTGCACCATCGTCATGTTTGGCGTCAGCGCGATGAAATCCTGCGGCCGCCGGATACCGGCGGAGCGGATCTCCGCGTCGTTGAAGACATTGATCGCGACTGGCACGTCGATCAGCGCCTCGTCGCGCTTGCGCGCGGTGACGAGGATCTCCTCGAGCCCCTCGGCTGTCACCGAGGGCGCCTGCGCCAGGGCGGCAGGCGGCGCTACCGGCAGCAGTGCCGCGACGGCCGCACGGATCAGCCAGGACGATTGCACGTTTCGCATGGACGTTCCCCCTCAGGCTTCCAACTGTTCCCGCGCGATGCGGGCACCCTCGACCATCGCCAACATCTTTCCGAACGCGACATCGCGTGGCAGGTACTTCATGCCGCAGTCAGGCGCGACGATGACGTTCTCCGCCGCGACATACGGCAGCGCGCGCTTGATGCGCGCGGCCACGGTTTCGGGCGTCTCGACCTGCATGTCGGACAGGTCGATGACGCCGAGAATGATTTTCTTGCCGTGGAGGCGGGCCAGCACAGCGCAGTCGAGCTTCGACTGCGCGGTCTCGATCGAGACCTGGGCGCAGCTACACCCGGCGAGCTCGGGAAGGAACGAGTAGCCAGCCGGGCGCTCGTGGATGATCGCCGCGTAGCCGAAGCAGATATGTACCGCGGTCGTGCCCTTGATGCCCTCGAGCGCGCGGTTCAGGGCCTTGAGACCGAAGGCCCGCGCATCGTCCGGGCGGGCCTGCATGTACGGCTCGTCGATCTGCACGATGTCGGCGCCGGCGCCGAAGAGGTCCCTGATCTCTTCGTTGACCGCCGCCGCGTAGTCCATCGCGGCGAGCTCGCGGCTGCCGCCGTAGTGCTCGATCTGCGCCTGCTGCGACATCGTGAAGGGGCCAGGCACAGTCATCTTCACCTTGCGGTCGGTGTGCCGCTTGAGGAAGCGCAGGTCCTCGACCTCGACGGCGTGGCGGCGCCGGATCGGGCCCACGACACGGGGCACCGGGTTCGGGTGACCGCTGCGGTCGAGGGCCGTACCGGGGTTGTCGATGTCGACGCCGGCGAGGGCGGTGGCGAAGCGGTTCGAGTAGCTTTCGCGGCGTATTTCGCCGTCGGTGATGATGTCCAGCCCCGCCGCCTCCTGGGCGCGGATGGCGAGCACCGTCGCGTCGTCCTGCGCGTCCGCGAGCAGCGGCTCGGGTATGCGCCAGAGCTCGCGCGCGCGTACCCGCGGCGGGAAGCGACCTGCGAGGCGCTTGCGGTCGATCAGCCACTCGGGCTGTGGGTAGCTCCCGACCAGCATGGTGGGGAAGAGCACCTAAGACTCCTCCGGCCAGTCCTGCCCGCGCGCGAGCGCAGCGCGGATCGCCGCGCCATGCTCATCGAGCAGGGGAGCCGTAAGCACTGAGTCGGCGCGCTCGCCATCGAACTGGATGGGCGGCCGCACGGCGGCTGCGCCGCCGTGTGCGCGCTGCACCGGCACCACGATCCCGAGATGGCGCACCTGCGGGTCCTCGACGACCTTGTCGACCGAGTTGATTGGCGCGAATGGCACGTCGTTCTCGCCCAGGCGCTCGGCCCAGTGCGAGAAGGGATGCTCGGCAAAGTACCCGCCGAGCTCCCGGCCGAGCTCCTCGTAGTTCTCGATCCGCGCCAGCCGCGTGTCAAAGCGCCGGTCGCGCTCCAGCCGCTCCGAACCGATCGCGGTCGTGAGACCGTGCCAGAACTTCTCGAGCGAGGACAGGTGGATGGCGATCAGTCGCTCGTCGGCGGTTCGCAGGATATAGGCCTGCGCGAGCCGCGGCCGGTCTGTCGAGGTGGGCGTGTCCCCGAGCGCGAAGAACGCGGCGAACGGCTCCACCGCGAAGTGAGTCATCGCCTCGAGCATCGAGACCTCGACGAGCCGCCCGGTGCCCGTCCGGCTGCGCTCGAGCAGCGCGCCGAGCACGCCGTACGCGGCGTAGATCCCGGTAATCGCGTCGGCAAGTGCCGGCCCCAGGAACCTGGGCCGTTCGGTATCGACGACGACACTCAAGAAGCCGCTCAGCGCCTGCGCGACGGAGTCGTAACTCGGGCGGTCCGCGTACGGACCGGTGCTGCCAAAGCCGCTGATGGAGCAATAGACGAGACCCGGGTTGAGCGCACGCAGCCGCTCGACGCCTGCCCCTAGCCGGTCTGCGGTGCCCGGCCGGAAGTTCTGTATGTAGACGTCCGCCTTGCGAATAAGCCGGTCAAAGATCTCGCGGTCGTCCGGCCGGTTGAGGTCGAGAGCCAGGCTACGCTTGTTGCGGTTGTACGCCTGGAAATGCGGTGAGAACTGGCCCGACTGGTAGCTGCGGTAGGGATCGCCCTCCGGGCGCTCGATCTTGACGACGTCGGCGCCGAGATCCGCGAGCATCATTCCCGTGCACGGGCCGGTGATGAACGTGCCCTGCTCGACGATACGGATGCCATGAAGGACCGGTGCCATGCGTCGTGCCCCGTTACTGATCGCTTCGCACGAAACCGTCCGGGGCCCTGCCGTCGTACTCGATGGCCGCAGCGGCCGCATGCGACAGAACGAATCCGATCGGCCGCTGCTGCTCTTCGAGCAGATGCGCAATCAGGCTCGCCGTGCGCGCGAGGATCGGTGCGCCCTTCAGGGCGAGCAGCGGGTAGCCCGCATCGAGCAGGACGGCAGGAATCGCGCCCGAGACGTTCATCGCGAGCGACTTCCCGGTCATCTCGGGGAGCAGGCGCTCGATGACTCCGGACACCTCGATGTGCCGGCCGGCGAGACCCGCCTCGGTCGCGATCTCGAGCAGGCGCCGCGAGCGCGGGTCGTAGCCCTTGTGCAGCGGGTGCCCGTAGCCAGGGATCGCGCGGCGCGCCGCGACGAGTTCTCCGAGCACGGCGCGCGCGCCGGATTCGAGGTCGCCCGGCGAGCGCGTGAGCACGTCGTCGAAGAGCCGACCCGCCGCCTCGGCCGAGCCGAGAATCACCGATCCGCAGCCGAGTATCCCGGCCGCCACAGCGCCCTGCAGCGCCTCCGGGGCCGCTGCCAGGGTGAGCCGGCCGGCCTGCACGCTCGGCACGAGCCCGTGCTCGGCGATGGCGACCAGCGTCGCGTCGAGCACCCGCCGCTGCGAGGGGGAGGGCAGATCCCCGGTCACCAGCAGCCAGACATGATCGGTGAAGCTGATCTTCCCGATCAGCTCCGCGCACAGATCGCGGCCGCGCACGAGGATCGTCTCGGCATTCGAGGTGCTGATCGCCGAGCTGCGACGATCCTGTGCGCCGATTTTCATTTTTCGTATATCGAAACAAAGTTCGACATGCGAACATCGTGCTGCTGACGGCCAGTGCTGTCAAGAATCGGCCCGCGTTCCAGTCTTTCGGATACCGAAATAGACTCCCGCACATGCCAGCAAAAAAACCGGCGATCGTCCGCCGCGAAGTAATGGGCGGACTCGCGAAGGGTCTCGAGGTCATCCGCGCCTTTACGCGCGAGAGGGCCGCGCTCACGCTCTCGGAGGTGGCGGAGGTCGCCGGGCTGCCGGCCGCGACCGCGCGACGCTGTCTGCACACGCTCGAGGATCTGGGCTACGTCAAGCGGTCAGGACGAAGCTTCGTGCTGCGCCCCAAGGTGCTCGAGCTCGGGGCCGCTTACCTCGAATCGATGAACATCGAGGCACTCACAAAGACCTATCTCGAGGATCTCGCCAGCCAGACCGGCGACTCCGCGGCGCTCACCGTGCTCGACGATACGGAGATCGTGTACGTGGCGCGCGCGTCGGTGCGCACCCTGCTGCGGCTCGAGGCTCACGTGGGCAGCCGGCTTCCCGCCTATGCGACATCGATGGGACGCGTTCTGCTCGCGGGCTTGAGCCCCGAACACCTGACGCGCTATTTCGCACGCGCGAGGATCGTGGCGCTGACTGACCGGACGGTGACCGATCCCGCCAGGCTCAGACGACTGGTAGACGAGTGCCGCTCCGACGGCTACTCCGCGGTCGAGGACGAGCTCGCCTATGGCGTGGTGGCCGTCGCCGTGCCGGTCTTCGATCAGGCCGGCACGGTGGTTGCGGCGCTCAACAGCTCCGGGCACTCGAAGCGCATCAGCCGGGGCAAGCTCGTGCGCGAACGACTGAAGATGCTGCAGGACGTGAGCCGGCGGATCTCCGCCGAGCTGCGCGGCGTCTCGGGTCTTTCGCTGAGCGCACAACGCTGACGGCGACCGCGGTGTGCAACGCCGCGTCTTGACGCGATGGCGGCCACTCCGTAGCCTCTATGCGAAAATCATTTCGCTATGCGAAACACCGGTCACATGCGCGGGTCACGCGCCTCAGCGGACAGCTTCATCGAGGTCGATGGCGCGAGATTGCGGCTGCGCGATGAGGGGCAGGGATTCCCGGTGCTGCTCGTTCACGGCTGGGCGCTGGACCTCGACATGTGGCAACCGCAGGTCGCGGCGTGGGCCGCGCGGATGCGGGTGCTCCGGTATGACCGGCGGGGCTTCGGACTGTCGACCGGGTCGCCATCGCTGGCGGCCGACATGCGCGACATCGAGTCGTTGCTGCGGCGACTGAACCTGCAGCGGGTGGCGATCGTCGGCATGTCGCAGGGAGCGCGCGGTGCGATGTGTGCCGCGGCGGGGCCGCTTCGCGGACGGATCGCGTGTCTGATCCTCGATGGCGCGCCGTTCGATGGCAGCGACTCCGGCGAGCCAGAGGTGCCCCTGGCCCGGTATCGCGAGCTGGCGCGGACGCGGGGCATCGACGCCGTCCGCGGCGAGTGGCAACGGCATCCGTTTGCCACGCTGCGGACCGACGAGCGCTCCGCACACGAGCTGCTGTCGCTGATGACCGGGCGCTATCCCGCGCACGATCTGCTCGCCGGACCACAACCGTCCAGCGTCGCTCTCTCGGCGCCGGTGTCGATCGACGTTCCTGCGCTGGTGCTGAACGGCGCCGGTGACACGCGACGGCGGCGCGCGATGGGCGATGAGCTCGGCCGCACGCTGCCCCGGGCCGAGCGGGCCCTCATTCCCGACGCGGGGCATCTGCCCAACCTCGACAATCCGGCCGAATACAACCGGCTGGTACATTCCTTCATCGAGCGGCACGCCGCCGCTCCTGGTCCGCTCGGAGCGACCGATGCGTAAGGTCCTGGTCCTCTACTACAGCAGCTACGGGCACATCGAGGCCATGGCGTATGCCCAGGCCGAGGGGGTCGCGAGCGTGCCCGGCATGCAGGTGGTCGTGAAGCGCGTAGCGGAGCTCGTGCCGCTCGATGTTGCCCGGACATCGGGCTTCCTTCTCGACCAGCGCGCGCCGATCGCCACCGTGGAGGAGCTCGCGGCGTACGACGCGATCATCTTCGGCACGCCGACGCGATTCGGGAACATGGCGGCGCAGATGCGCAATTTCCTCGACCAGACAGGCGCGATCTGGGTCCAGGGAGCGCTGGTCGGCAAGATCGGCAGCGTGTTCTGCAGCACGGCCAGCCAGCACGGGGGGCAGGAGACGACGATCACCTCCTTCCACCTGACGCTGCTGCATCACGGGATGATCATCGTCGGGCTGCCTTATACGTACCGAGAGCTGTCCACGATGAGCGAGGTCACCGGTGGCACTCCGTACGGCGCAAGCTGTGTTGCCGGCGTCGGCGACAGCTCGCGCATGCCGACTCCGCTGGAGCTCCGGCTGTGCCGGTACCAGGGCGAGCACGTGGCGAAGCTCGCTGCACGCCTGCAGCCGCAAGCCTGAGCAGGGAGAGACCATGTACGCGCTCACCGTCGCCGACTTCGAGTCCTGGCTGCGCGGTTACGGCAAGGCGTGGGAGGGCCGTGATGCCAATGCGGCTGCCGCGCTCTTCACGCCCGACGCGAACTACTACTGGACGCCGTTCGATCCGCCGCAGCGAGGTCGCGCCGAGGTCGCCGCCGCATGGAATGGCGCCGTACAAGGGCAGCGCGACATCGCCTTCGAGTTCGACGTGCTCGCGGCTGCCGGCGCTCGTGGCAGCGCGCATTGGCACACGAGGTTCATCTCCGTGCCTGACGGCGCGCCGGTCGAGCTCGACGGCATACTGATCGCCGAATTCGCCGGCGAGGGTCAATGTCGGACCTTCCGCGAGTGGTGGCACCAGCGGAGTGCCGCAGGCTGATCGCGCGATGAGCGCTGCCAACGTCCCTTCCGCAGGTGACGCACACGAACGGTCGACGCCGTTTCGCTTCTACGACAACCGCCAGAAGTACCTGGCGTTCGTCAATACCTGCAACGAGAAGTCCGCGATCGCGCGCCGCGCGGCGGACGAGCTGCGCCACATCAAGCCGACGCCGCCGGCGTTGCGGATCTTCGACGCCGGGATGGGCGACGGCACGGTCCTCGCAGGTCTGATGCGTGCCACCCACCGCATGCATCCGACCGTACCGATGCTGGTCGTCGCCAAGGAGATCAGTCTCGAGGACGTGCGGCTGGGTCTGGAAAAAGTGCCGGACCGGCTGATCGAGCACCCGGCCACGGTGGTCGTGATCACGAACCTGAACTACTCGGAGGCTCCGCGGCTCATGCCGCGAAGCGTGCACGACGCCGCGGCGCTCAACTGGCAGGAAGTCGGCCTGACGGGCACGACTGCGCACGAGTACGCCGAGCAGATCCAGGATCTCGCGCCCGCTCTCGCCCACGGCTGGCAGACGAAGACCAGCGAGAAGACCGGCAACCCCGTCTATGAGCGCCCGTCGGTGCTGGTCATGTACCGCGAGGATCACCGGTTTTTGCTCGACGATGTGATTCCGCGACCGGGTCGCAGCTTCGAGTGCTACGACATGGTGGTCGCCTCGCAGCCGTGGCGCGCCCGGATGTCCGCGAAGTTCAAGGCGCAGAAAGTGCTCGCTCCGCTGGCGCACAACCTGGCACCGGGCGGGCGGTTGCTCGCGATCCAGTCCTACGGCCGCGATGCCGGGCTCGAGATCGTACAGCGGCTCTGGCCGGACGAGAATCCCTTCCAGGTCGATCGTCACCAGCTGCTCGCGGCCCTGCGCGACGAGCTCGGCCGCGACGCGCGCAACTACACGCTGACCGCGCGACCGGACGACAAGGCCGTCTTCCGCTACCACATGCACACGCTGCCGTCGGAGATCGGCGACCGCATCGGCACCTCGACGCTGTTCGCGGCGTGGAACGCCGCCATCTACGTCAACCAGATCGAGGACGAGCGCCTCGACGCGGTCATCGCGGGCAACAATTACCTCGAGGCCACGCAGAGCGTGCTGCAGAAGCACGGCGGGCTCTGGTTCAACGACGAGACCTTCGTCGTCGTGAACCGGCGGCCGTGACCGGGGGCGGGGCGAGCCTGCCCCACGCGATCATGACCCCCGACGAACTCGCGCAGCGTATCGCGGAGCTGGCGCGCGACGCGTCGATGGAGATGACGCCCGGCGACGAGGCGCTGGTTCCGGCGCTCGCGGCCGAGTTGCCGCCCGGCGCAGTCGTCTTTGTCGCTCACACGCCGAGAGCGACTGTAGAGGACGTGGTGCGCACCTCGCTTCGGGTGCAGGCCTGCGGCCTGGCCGCGTGCCCGCACATCGTCGCGCGACGCATCGACGGGCCGCACGCGCTGCAGGCGGTGTGCGAGCGCCTGGGCGCCGCCGGTATCAGGCGGGCGCTGGTCGTCGCTGGCGACGACGGAGTGACGGCCGGAGATTACGCCAGCACCCTCGACCTGCTCAAGACGGGTCTGCTGACCCGCCACGGAATCACGCGCGTCGGCGTTGCCGCTCACCCGGAAGGGCATCGGGCCATCGGTCAGACGGTGCTGTGGCGCGCACTTCATGACAAGCAGCTCCACGCGCGGCGAGCCGGAATCGATCTCTTCGTGGTGACGCAGTTCGGATTCGATCCGGCCGCCATCGTCGG
>DATJKD010000181.1:0-11171 GCA_035491795.1 Steroidobacteraceae bacterium
CTCCGAGCTCCTGGCCGGCATCGCCGACGGGGAGCACGTGTACTTCGTCCATGGTTTCGCCGCGACGCCCGGTTCGAGCGCACTCGCGACCTGCGATTACGGTGTCGAGTTCGCTGCCGTGATCCAGCATGGAAATTTCTATGGCACGCAGTTCCACCCGGAGCGCTCCGCGAGCGCCGGGCGCCGCCTGCTTGCGAACTTCCTGGCTCTCCCGGCATGGAGCTGATCCCCGCCATCGACCTGCGAGGCGGGCGCTGCGTGCGTCTGCTGCAGGGACATTTCGACGCCGAGACCCACTACCCGGGCGACCCGCTGGAACTCGCGCGCGCCTACCACACGCAGGGCGCCGGACGACTGCACATCGTCGATCTCGACGGCGCGCGCGACGGCACGCCGGCGAACCGGGACCTGATCTCGCGTTTCGCCGCCCTGCCAGGGATCGCGCTGCAGGTCGGCGGAGGCGTCCGCTCGGAGGATCGGTTTACCGCACTGCTCGCGGTCGGTGTAGCCCGGGTGGTGATCGGCAGTCTTGCCGTCCTCCAGCCACGCGAGCTCAGGCACTGGCTCGAACGTCACGATCCGGATCGAATCGTGCTCGCGCTCGACGTACGACACGACGCCGCCGGCCACCCGATGCTGGTCACGCATGGCTGGCAGCAGACCGGGTCGCGGGGCCTGTGGGAGATTCTAGAGGATCCGGTCGCGGGCTATGGTGGCAGCGCGCTCCGTCATGTGCTCTGCACCGATGTCGATCGCGATGGCGCGCTCACGGGGCCAAACCTGGAACTGTACGAAGTTGCTGTGCGTCGCTTCCCGAAGATTGCCTGGCAGGCGTCGGGCGGTGTGCGCGACGCGGGCGATCTGACCGCGCTTCGCGCCACCGGTGCGGCGGCGGCGGTGGCTGGGCGGGCCCTGCTCGAGCAGCGGATCGGTCCTGAGGAGATGAGGCCATTCTTGCCAAACGCATAATTCCCTGCCTCGACGTACGCGACGGCGAGGTCGTCAAGGGCGTCAGGTTCCGCGAGCACCGTGTGGTCGGCGACATCCTCGAGCTCGCCGCGCGATACCGGGCGCAGGGCGCTGACGAGCTCGTGTTCTACGACATCACGGCGAGTCCCGAGGCGCGCACCGTCGACCGGCGATGGGTGGCTCGTGTCGCGCGCATCCTCGACATACCCTTCTGCGTCGCGGGTGGCATCGCCACGCTCGAGGAGGCGGAATACGTGCTCGCGGCCGGTGCCGAAAAGGTGTCGGTCAACTCGCCCGCTCTCGCCGATCCAGCGCTGATCGGGCGGCTCGCGCGGCGCTTCGGTTCGCAATGCGTCGTAGTGGGCGTCGACAGCCTGCGGGACGGAGGCGAATACCGCGTTCGCCAGTACACGGGCGATCCCTCGCGCGAGCGTGCCACCGGCCGGAGCATGCTCGAGTGGATCCGCGAGGCCCAGGACCGCGGCGCAGGCGAGATCGTGCTCAATTGCATGGCGAACGACGGCGTGCGGCAGGGCTTCGACCTCGAGCAGCTCGCCGCTGCGCGCGCGGCATGCCGCGTGCCGCTGGTCGCCTCGGGCGGGGCCGGGGAGCTCGCGCATTTCGCCGCGGTGTTTTCGCAGGTGGACGTCGACGGCGCCCTGGCCGCGAGCGTCTTTCACTCGGGCGATATCGCGATACCTTCACTGAAACGCTACCTGCGCGACCACGGCATCGAGGTACGACCATGAAGCTCAGACTCGAAACGCTCGACTGGGAGGGGCATGGCGGGTTGCTGCCGGCGGTCGTACAGCACGCGTGCAGTGGCAAGGTGCTGATGCTCGGATACATGAACGCGGAGGCGCTGGAGCGGACGCTGACGGAGCGCCGGGTCACCTTCTACAGTCGCAGCCGACAACGGTTGTGGACTAAGGGCGAGACCTCTGGAAATTTCCTGAGCCTCGTCGACCTGGCCACGGACTGCGATTCGGACGCACTGCTGGTGCAGGCCGAGCCTGCGGGACCGACCTGCCACCTGGGCACCGAGTCCTGTTTTTCCAAGGCCGGCCGGACATCAGCCGAGAGTCTCGCCTTCCTGTCGACGCTCGAGGGAATCATTGCGCGGCGGATCGAGGAGCGCCCGGACGGCAGCTACACCGCCCGCCTGTACGGCGAAGGACCCGGACGGATCGCGCAGAAGCTCGGTGAGGAAGGGGTGGAGCTCGCGCTCGCGGCGGTGAGCCGCGACGATGACGCGGTGCTCGCGGAGAGCGCGGATCTTCTCTACCACCTGCTCCTGCTGCTGAAGGCGCGCGGGCTGTCGCTCGCGCACGCGGTCGCCGAGCTCACATCACGTCACGAGGACAAGACGCATTCTCAGTCGACGGCCTGATCCGGAGGGCCGCTGCGCAGGCGCGAGGCGGTGGTCTTGCCGTCCCAGCCCGGCCCACGGACCACGCGGCCGGGACGCGCGCCCGTGTGCTCACCGTTCTCGAGCACCTTCACCCCGTTGACCAGCACGTGGGATACGCCAGTAGCGTAGCGCTGCGGCGCATCGAAGGTCGCATGATCGATGATCGTCGCCGGGTCGAACACGACGACGTCGGCATAGCATCCCGGATCGATGCAGCCGCGCCCCTGTAGCTTCCAATTGGCGGCCGGCAGCCGCGTCAGCCGGCGTATCGCCTCGGGAAGGCTGACGATCTTTTCCTCGCGCACGTACCTGCCCAGGAGTCGTGCGAAGTTTCCGTACGCGCGCGGGTGATTGCTGGACTTGAGGAACACGCCCTCCGGCGCGGAGGCCTCTGCGTCCGAACCGAAGCTGACCCAGGGTTGCGCGATCCCGAGGCGGACGTTGTCCTCGCTCATGAGGAAGTACACCGTGTCGACCCGCGAGTGATCCTCGATGACGAGATCGATGATCGTGTCCTCGGCGCTGGTGCCGCGCATCGCCATGACCTCGGCGAGCGTCTTTCCCGTCAGCGGTTTGAGCGCCGGGTCCTTGAAGCCGATGAATTTGACGTGATCCGTCTTCCCGGCCAACAGAAGCAGGTTCTCCTCACCCGCCGGCGGGTTTCGCATCTGCTCGATGACGCGTGCCCGCTGCGCGGGATCCTTGAGCCGCTCAACCCAGGCGTCCAGGCCTCCCGCCTGTACCCAGAGCGGCATCGCTGCATCAAGACCGGTGGCGCCAGCGGTGTAGGTGTACATGTCGGCCGACACCGGCAGCCCGGCGCTGCGTGCCCGCTCGATCTGCGCGATCGCCGGCGCCATGCGCGGCCAGTTCGCCTCGCCCGCGGCCTTGAGGTGATAGATCTCGCCATGCCCCCCGCCTGCGCGGGTGATCTGCAGGAACTCGTCGATCGCCTGCTCCAGGCGATAGCTCTCGTTGCGGATATGGGAGATGTAGCCGCCGCCACTTTCGCCTGCGGCGCGCGCCAGGGCCTCGAGCTCCGCGGTCTCGGCGAAGTACGCCGGCGCGTAGATGAGCGAGCTGCCGACTCCGAGCGCACCCTCGCGCATCGCCTCGCGCACGAGATCCTGCATGCGCGCGAGCTCTGCGCCGCTCGGGTCGCGATCGGCCTCTCCGAGCTCGTGGACGCGCACCGTAGTGGCGCCGACAAACGAGGCGACGTTTGGCGAAACGCCGCGGCGCTCCAGCGATTCCAGGTAGCCACCGAGCGTGGTCCAGTCGATGTCGTAGGTGTAGTCGCGCTGCTTCTTGCGCACCTCGTCCTTCATCGCCTCGTTGAGCGGCCCGCCCGACTCACCCTCGCCAAAGATCTCGAGCGTCACGCCCTGCTTGATGTCGCTCATCCCGCGTCCGTCGACGATCAGCGACTCGGTGGCCCACGACAGCACGTTTATGAAGCCGGGAGCGATGGCCTGGCCGGAGGCATCGATCTCCGAGGACGCGCTCGCCGAGGCGAGATCGCCGAGCGCCGCGATCCGGTCGGCGCGGATCCCGACGTCGGCCCGTCGCCCCGGACTCCCACTGCCATCGTAGACCACGCCGTTCCGGATCAGGATGTCGTAGCGTTCACCGGCGTCGCGCAGCGGCTGCGCCGGCGCACAACCGGCCAGCACTGCGACAACGAGCGCCGCACGAAGACGCGGGCTACGGAACACTCGCCCCGGAAGCGATTCCTTGCCGCAGCGCATTCGGCTCAGAGCCGGATCTCTCGGATCAGGCACACGCGGCTCGCGATGCCGCAACGGCTCCGGAACGCGCGAGCAGTATGCGCAACATGCGGCGGAGTGGCTCAGCGGCGCCCCACAGCAGCTGATCGCCGACCGTGAAGAGCGAGAGGTACTCGCCACCCATCGCTGCCTTGCGCACGCGCCCTACCACGATGTCGAGCCGGCCGCTGACCCTTGCCGGGGAAAGCTCGCGCACCGACGCTTCCCTGGTGTTGGGCACCAGCCGCACCCATTCGTTGCCACCCACGATGAGCTGCTCGATCCGGTCCAGGGGCAGATCACGGGTGAGCTTGAGCGTGACCGCCTGGCTGTGGCAGCGCATCGCGCCGATCCGCACGCACAGGCTTTCGACCGGTATCGGATCGTCGCTGCGGCCAAGCATCCGGTTGAGCTCCGCGCCGCCTTTCCATTCCTCGCGGCTCTGCCCGCTTCCGAGATCTGAATCAATCCACGGGATCAGGCTCCCGGCGAGCGCTGCGGCGAGCTGCACGGTCGGGAGTGCGTTGCTCCGAACCGCGTCCGTGACTGCACGATCGATGTCGAGAATCGCGCTGCCGGGGTCGTCGAGCAGCTTCGCGGCCGACGCGTGCACGACGCCCATCTGTTCGATGAGCTCGCGCATCTGCGATGCGCCGGCACCCGAGGCCGCCTGGTAGGTCGCGACGTTGATCCACTCGACGAGACCGGCGCGGAGCAGCCCGCCGATCGCCATCGTCATGAGCGATACCGTGCAGTTGCCGCCGATAAAGTCGCGTCGGCCGGATGCAAGCGCCGCATCGATCAGCTCGCGGTTCACGGGGTCGAGGATGATCACCGCCTCCTCGGACATGCGCAGCTTCGAGGCGGCATCTATCCAGTAACCGTGCCAACCGGCCGCACGCAGCCGCGGATGGACATCTGCGGTGTACTCTCCGCCCTGGCAACTCACGATCGCATCGAGGCCTGCGAACGCGCGGAGATCGCGCGCATCGGCGAGCGGAGGAACACTGCGACCGACGTCCGGCGCGGCGCCGCCCGCTTGCGAAGTGCTGAAGAAAACCGGTTCGATGAGCTCGAAGTCGCGCTCCGCGCGCATACGCGCAAGAAGCACCGACCCGACCATCCCGCGCCACCCGACGAAACCGACTCTCAAGGGAAAACCTCCGCTAGATCAGCACTTCCACGGCCGGCTCGCGCAGGTTGTACCACGAACCCATCACCCGGCCGTAGGCCCCCGCGTTCGCGATCAGGAGCACATCACCCTCCGTGGTCGGGGGCAGCAATCGCTCGTGGCCAAAGTGATCGGCCGACTCGCAGATCGGTCCGACCACGTTGTAGACCTCGGTGCCGGGCTCGCCCAGGCGGGAAAGGTTCACGATGTCGTGGTGCGCGCCGTAGAGCGCCGGACGGATCAGGGAGTTCATCCCGGTTGCGACACCCACATACTGCACGGCGCCCTTGCCCTTGAGCTGGGTAACCTGCGTCACGAGCACACCGGCTTGTGCAACCAGAAAGCGGCCCGGCTCGAGCCACAGCTTGAGCCGCGGCCACCGTCCGCGCAGCTCGTTGATCACGCCCCGCAGCGCCGCAAGATCGACCGGTGCCTGGCCCGGTTTCTCGGGAACACCGAGACCGCCGCCCAGATTGAGGACGCGTGCCTCGGTAAAGCGCGCGGCAAGACCACCGAGGAGTTGTCCCACTTCCTGCCAGTTGCGGACGTCGAACACGCCGCTGCCGGTGTGCGCATGGAGCCCGACGATGCGTGCCCCCAATGCCGCGACCCGGCGCTCCAGTTCCTCGAGCTCGAACAACGGTACACCGAACTTCGAGTGCACACCTGCGGTGCGCACGTGGTCGTGGTGTCCGCGGCCGTAGCCCGTGTCGATGCGAACCAGCAGCTCGCGACCGCGGAACAGCTCGCCCCAGTGACGCAGCGGATGCAGATTGTCGAGTGTGACCCAGGGGCCAGCCTCGAGCGCCCAGGCGTACTCGTCGCGGGGTGCGAAGTTGGGGGTGAAGAGAATGCGCTTCGGATCGATGCCGGGCACGGCCTCGAGCACCCGCTCGACCTCGCCGCGCGAGACGCACTCGAACCCGAGGCCCTGGGCGGCGAAGCCCGCCAGGATCTCGGGGTGCGGATTGGCCTTGATCGCGTACAGAAGCTGGTCGATGCCCTCGAGCGACTTGAGCTCGGCGGCGCTGCTCGCCAGCGCCGCGCGCTCGTAGACATAGGCGCTGCCCCGCCCCGTTGCGATCTCCATCAACTCGGCACGCCGCGCATGCCACCAGGGCGCGGGACCCGGTCCGACCGCGGACCCCTGGCCATGAATCTGCTCCCAGGTCGGCCCGAGCACGCGATCCGCGGGCACGTGTCGCACAGTGAGTTCGTGCAGCCTGCGCACCAGCCGGTCCCCCTGTTCCTCGTCCACGACAAAGGTCAGGTTCAGGTCGTTGGCCGCCTGGGTCACAAGATAGATCTTCTGCTCCTCGAAGAGCTCGAGAGCCTCGCCGAGCCGGTGCATCACGGCACGGATATTGCGGCCCACCAGGCTCACCGCCGCGCACGGTCCTATGACTTCGACCCGGCAGATACGCGACAGGTCCCTTGCCAGCCGCTGCACCGCGCGCGGCTCGAGCGCGTTGACCGCCGGATCGAGCGTGACCGTGACGCTGGTCTCGGAGGTGGACACCAGGTCGATCGAGAGCCCGTGATCCTTGAAGACGGAGAACGCATCGGCAAGAAAGCCGACCTGGTGCCACATCCCCAGGGTCTCCATCGCCACCAGCGTAATGCCCTTCTTGACGCACACCGCCTTGACCCGTGCACCGCCGTCGCCACCTGTCGTGGTGATCTCCGTACCGTCGTGCTCGGGGAACTGGGTCGCATGTATGGTGAGCGGGATCGCATACTGCTTTGCGGGGAGGATGCAGCGCGGGTGCAGCACCTTGGCCCCGCTGCTGGCGATCTCCTGCGCCTCGTCGTAGTCGAGCGAACGCAGGAGACGCGCACCGGTTACCGCGTGGGGATTCGCTGTGAACATGCCCGGCACGTCCGTCCAGATCTCGAGTCGCCGCGCGCCGAGCTTGGCGGCGAAATAGCTGGCGCTCGTGTCGGAGCCACCGCGCCCGAGCAGCACGGTTTCGCCCTGCGCGTCGCTCGCGATGAAACCCTGGGTCAGATAGACCACGCCGTCGCGCGACAGCCGCCGTTGCAGCTCGGGATCGGGCTCGAAGTTGCAGGTCGCCGACAGGAAGTTGACGCGCTCGTTGGTGTGCGGCCGCTCCTCGGCGCGCAGCAGGCTGCGTGCGTCCAACCACTCGACGTCGAGGCCCAGCGTGCCGAGGTACGCGGCGCCGAGCCGTGTCGCCATCAGCTCACCCGCCGCCATCACCCGCGCGCGCAGACGGTCGCTGACCTCGCCGATCAGTTGTATCCCTGATGCGACGCGCCGAAGTTCCTCCAGGTGCTGCTCGAGATCGGGGACGGCCTGCATGCCGAGCTCGTGTGCGAGCGCGCGGTGACGCTCCTCGATCTGCGTCATCACCGTGGGCCAGTCGCCGGATGGCGCGCGGAGCAGGAGCTGCTCCAGTCGGTCGGTGATCCCGGACAATGCGGAGTGCACGACCACCGGCCGAACGGTCTCGGCGAGTCGCATCCGCACGACGGCGGCGACGTTCTTCCAGTTGCGCGCGTTCGATACGCTGGTGCCGCCGAATTTCAGGACGACCCAGGGCGAATCGTTAGTGGTGCTCATCAGGGCCCACCGGCGGAGCGGCCGGGGAAGTTCTTCCCGCGTTCAGGTGTCTTCGAAGAAGTCCTTCAATTCCTTCTTCAGACGCTTCTCGGCCAGCACGTCCTCGAGCTTGCTCCAGGCCGCCTTGCCGCGTTTGACGACGGGCTTGCGTCGATCGACGCGCTCGATGAAGCGGTCGTAGTCGACGTCTTCAGCACTCGCCGTGAACTCCTGATCGAGGTCGAAATGTTCCTCGTCTCGTTCCATGTCTCGCTCGGAGAAAACCCTGACTTATCAACACGCTGCCCACACAAGGGCACAGGGCTGCGAACTATATACGAATCTCGCGGGTTCTCAACTGTTCCTTGCTGCAGTGCAACGGGCGACCGCAGAGCACCTGCGAGCGGCGCCTGACGGCCCCGCCGATCGGCATTGAAAACAAGCGCTTAGCAGCTATTTATGAGTGACGGTTACAGGAGCTCCGCGGGCGAGTCCGAGGCCTTCGGCGGCGCTCTGCTCGGCCCGCGCGATCTCGAGGACGCCAAAGGAATTGATCAGCGCAAGGTAGTCGCCGGGGCGCACGTCGGAGTATGTCCGCCGGAGCGCGATCTCGACACCGCCTACCCGCACCTGGGCGCGAGCGAGCGCGTGCAGCAGCGTGCCATCGATGTTCGTAACCAGGTTGCCGAAGTGATCGATGGTCACGACAGCGCCGGTGATCTGTCCCATGCTTTGCGTCGGCGCCTCGAGCCAGCCGGGGACGAGCTCGGCGACGCACTCACCGAGCGCGTCTGGCGCGACCCGACCCGCGGCGAGCTCTGCGGCCACGGGCGCGAAGATGTCGCGACCGTGAAACGTCGCGCTCGGCCGCGTGACGCCGAGCGAGGCGATGACCGAGTCGGCGAGCTGCCGCAGTACGGGCGTTGCAAGCGCTTCCACCACGCTCCCGAGCAACCCGTTGTCCGGCGCCAGAAACAGGTGTCCATCGCCCTCGACGACCGCGATGCCGCGCGGTCCACCCACGCCCGGATCCACGACGGCGACGTGCACCGTGCCGCGGGGAAAATAGCGATACGCCCGCGCGAGCCAGAAACCAGCCTCCACCGGCCAGTGCGCGAGCACCTCGTGGGTCAGGTCGATGATCGTGGCCTTGGGAAACCGGCCGAGGATCTGGCCCTTCATCACCCCGACGAACGGGTCCTGCAACCCGAAGTCGCTGGTCAGCGTGATGACGCCACTGGCGTCGAATGTGCCGTGTCCTGTCATGATGCGCCGGCTATTCCTGCGTCGTCCCCTGTCCCGCGGATCAGCGCGGCGAGCTCGCGCGGCTTGATCGACCGGGCGCGTTGCTCGATCTCGTCCTTGTAACGCGGTGCAAGAGCCTTCGCTTCCGCAAGCATTTCGGTGAACGTGGCTTTGAGCGTCGCTGTGTCGAGCTGGCGGCCGCCCGCATAGTAGCGCTGTGCCACGCGGCCGAGGGCGTAGGTCGTCGCGAACGTGAGGCCGGAGCTCACGGCCTGGCGCCCGATCGTGCGGCCGACGCTGCCGCCCAGCGAGCCCAGGAGTCCGCCCAGCAGCTTGCGGCCAAACTGCTCGAGATATTGCGAGGTGAGACCGACGCCGAGCGTCGCGATGAAGTCCTTCGTGTGGCCGCTGTCGAGCTCGAAGCCGTAAGCCTTGCCAATGCGATACACCAGCCGCATCTGCAGCGGAATGATCGCCATCGAGGACAACCCCTCGGGAAGCAGCTCCAGCGCCGCGTTGGTGATGGCCGCCTTGCGGATCACCTGCTCGAGCTCGGCGTCTGACAGGTTCGACCTTGCAAGGACGGCGCCCGATACGTGGGTCGCCTCCTTCACCTCGTCCGACGCCGCTTGCGCCATCTCGTCGGCGCGACGATTGAGTTCGCCGGTGACGGCCACCGGCAAATCGAGCGCCGTGGCGAGTCGGCTCAAGAAGTCCTGCTCCGCCGCGCCGTGTGCTCCGTCCGCATCGCAAACGCCGACTGCCATCTCGTACGCGAGCTGCCGCGACGCCTGCGTGGTCAGCATCGCGGCGAGCTTTGCCAGATCGGGCTTCACGATCAGGGCGTCGCGGTAGAGCGCCGGCAGATCCGCGCCGCCCTGCGATCCCAGGGCGTCGGCGACCTGCTTGATCGCGGCGCGCTCGCGCTCGTCCTTGAGGCCGTCGGCGAAAGCCGCCATCAGGGCTATGGTCATCACGGCGCGGTTTTCCTGTTCCGTCATCGTCGTCTCCGTTTGGTAGCAGCCGCGCGGCGCGCCTTCCCGATCCGCCCACGTGCCTTCGCAAGCTGCGCCTCGTGCGAGCTCACGATCGCGCGCAACTGCTTGCGATCGAGCTCCTGTTCGCGAAGCAGAGCTTCGCTCAGCTGGTCCAGCAGGCTGCGACGGGTCCGCAGCCGCGCGAGCGTGGCGCGATACGAGTTCTTGAGCAAGCGATTGATCTGCCGAAGCTGCGCCGCGGTCGGCGTGCTGGTCCAGTGCAGACCGCCGTCCTGTCCCAGCCCGGTCTGGCAGACGAGCAAGGTCGCGATTCCGGTCGCCACCGCGAGATCGCTGCTCGTGCTGGGGCCGCCGGCGCCCAGTCCGACGTTGTCCGCACCGTACACCAGCTCCTCAGCCGCGCGGCCCGCGAGCGCGGTCTCGATCCGCTCAAGGGCCGAGCGTCGGGTCATACCGTTGCCCTCACGCGGGACCGTCGCCATGAAACCGAGCGTGCCATCGGTGCGCGGAATGATGGTCACCAGCGCCACGTCGTTATCGCCTGCCTTGTTGCTGAGCTGCGCGATCGCGTGGCCGGACTCGTGCACCGCGCAACGTCGCATCTCATCGAGCGGCCTGCGACGGGTGTCGAAGGAGCCACGCGGCCGGCGCGTCACCTCGGCGACGAGATCCTCCTGGCCGATCGGTCGCCCGCGGTTGCGCGCGCGCCGCGCGGCGCCACGCACGAAGAAATCGACATCGGCACCGGTGAGGCCGAACGCAAGCTCGGCGAGATGACGCTCCTGGACGTCGCCGGCGACGTTGCTCTCATTCCGGTGCGCGGCCAGGCGATCGCTGAACATGCGCTGCAGGCTGGCGACGTTGGGCAGGGGTATGACGATCGTCTGGTCGAGCCGTCCGGCGCGACGCAGCGCCGGGTCCATCATCTCTGCATTGTTCGTGGCGGCAATGACGACGACAGGCTCGTGTGCGTGGCAGCCCTGCAGCTGCTCGAGCAGCGCGTTGATGACCTCGGTCTGGTACTGCGCGTTCGGCCCTGAGATCCGCT
>DATJKD010000182.1:0-3319 GCA_035491795.1 Steroidobacteraceae bacterium
GAGGATGCGCGATGCGCCGCCTCTGCATGTGCGGCTCTGGCTCGCTCGAGTAGCACCAGTCGTACCAGCGGTGGCCGATCGGCATCGAGAGCGCGGCCGGCATGTGGATCAGCGGGTCCCAGACGAAATCGGTGCGACCAGCCTCGAGCACTAGCACTGACGTGCCCGAATCGGCGCTCAGGCGATTCGCGAGCGCGGATCCCGCGGATCCGCCTCCGACGATGACGAAATCGTAGCGGCGAGCGGTCATCGGAATGCGACGCCTCAGCGACCGAGATGGATCCAGGCGGACTTGGTCTGCGTGTAGCTCAACAGGCCCTCGAGGCACTTGTCGCCGCCCTGGCCAGACTGCTTGTGTCCCAGGAAGGGCTGGGTCGGGTCGCCGTGATCGAAGCAGTTCACATAGATGACGCCAGCCTCGAGCCCGCGCACCGCGGCGTGCGCGGCACGCAGATCGCTCGTCCACACCGAGGCGGCGAGACCGTAGATCGTATCGTTCGCAATGCGCAATGCATCGTCTAGTCCGTCGACCTCGATGAGCGCCGCGACCGGGCCGAAGATTTCCTCCTGCGCGATCCTCATGCTGTTCTGCACCTGGGTGAACAGCGCCGGATTCACGTAGTAGCCGGGCCGGTCCGGTACGTCTCCGCCGAACTCGAGCTTCGCGCCCTCGGCGCGACCGGTCGCGACGTAGCCGAGGACCTTCGCATGCTGCCTGGCGCTCACGAGCGGCCCGAGATTGGTCTCGGGATCGAGCGGGTCGCCGGCATGGTACGCGTTGCGGCCGAGCTCGATGAATCGCGCCGCGAACTTGCGCGCGATGCGCTTGTCGACGAGCAGCCGGGAGCCGGCGCTGCACGACTCGCCGGCCGTGAGGAAGATGCCATTGACCGCGTAGGTCACCGCGCGATCCATATCCTCGAGGTCCGCGAGGAAGACCTGCGGCGACTTGCCGCCGCATTCGAGGCTCACGCGCTTCATGTTGGAGCGGGCGGAATACTCGAGCATCTTCTTGCCGGTCGCGGTCGAGCCGGTGAACGAGATCTTCGCGACGTCGTTGTGCAGCGCGAGCGGCGCGCCGGCCTCGAGGCCGGAGCCGTTCACGACGTTGAGCACTCCGGCAGGACCGCCGGCCTCGACGAAGAGCTCCGCGAGCAGCAGCGCCGAGAGCGGCGAGTTCTCCGCGGGCTTGAGCACGACCGAATTGCCCGCCGCGAGCGCCGGTGCGATCTTCCACGCGGTCATCATGAGTGGGAAGTTCCACGGCACGATGCAGCCGACGACGCCCAGCGGCTCACGCAGCGTGTAGTGGAACGCCTCGACGGCCGTGGCCGTGACCGTCCCTTCGACCTTGTCCGAGAGCTCCGCAAAGTAACGGAAGGTCAGCGCCGACTGCGGGACGTCGACCGCGAGCATGTCGCGGATCGGTTTGCCCATGGCGAGCGTATCGAGCAGCGCGAAGCGATCCGTGTTCCGCTCGATCAGCGCGGCGAGGCGGTTCAGCACCTCGAGTCGGTCGCGCGGCGCCATGTAGCGCCAGCCGCCGGCTGCAAACGCGCGACGACCCGACGCCACGGCGATGTCGATATCAGTCGCGGTGCCGGACGCAACCTCGCACAAAGGCTGGGCGCTCGCGGGATTAACGACGGTGAACCGGGCGGCGCTACCTCCGGCGACATGCTCGCCGTCGATGAAATGCCCGGTCGCATACTTGAGCCCGGCGGCCATGCGTTGCCAGTCTGCTCGTGCTTTCTCTTGACTCATGGGTCACCTCGACCGTCGAAACCTCCGGCCTCGCGATCGCCCGGCATCTAAACTCCGCGCGCATCGCGCGGTGATGCGGGCACTTCGTGCGCGATCTCCTCGAGCAGATCGACGACGTAACGACAGTAGGACCGCGCGACCTCGACTCGAAAAACCTCCGACGCCGTGCGCCATAGTACGATCTCGGCCTTAGCGAACACGGTGCGCGTACATGCGTCGACCGGGAACACCTCGACATCGAGCGGCAACGGGCACACTGCGGCGAGCAGCCACTCGGCGCGCGCGCCGCGTAGTTCGAGTGAAACCTGGCGGTGACTGACGTCCACCAGCGAGTGCGGCAGGCCGGCGAGTGCGCTGTCGAGCTCCGCCAGAAACGTTGTCACTTCGCTCTCGGCAACGATGAACAAATGTTCGTCAGGGCCTAGCGAGAGTGCCGCGCACGGGCCCTGGGCGAACGCGCGACCGGTGACGGCGGGCAACGGTGCTCCGAGCGCCGTGCCGACCGCAAGCCGCGCCTGCGCATCGCCACGAAATACGAACCGCCCGACACCGTGCACCGCACGCAACCATTCGGTTTCGCGGACCTGGATGGGAACGCGCGCTTGCGCATCAGGCATGGAGACGGGTTCCTTCGGCATCGTAGAACACGGGCTGCGTCACCGTGACGGGAATATCGCCGTGCGGCATCGGCACGTAGAGCGTCTGCCCGGTCCGCGAGCGGCCGCCTTCCACCAGGGCGAGCGCGATCGAGCGGCCGAGCACGGCGCTCGAGTACGAGGATGTCACATGGCCGATCAATCGCATCGGCGGCGCCCGTGCAGGTTGCTCGACGACCTGCGCGCCCTCTTCGAGGACGACGGCCGGATCGACCGTCGAGAGACCCACGAGTTGCCTGCGGTCCGCCGCACGCATGGCCGGGCGAGCGAGCGAGCGCTTCCCGACGAAGTCGGCCTTGTTCCTGCCGATCGCCCAGCCGAGGCCCGCATCGTAGGGGGTGACGGTGCCGTCGGTTTCCTGACCCACGATGATGTAACCCTTCTCGGCGCGCAGGACATGCATCGTCTCGGTTCCATAAGGCGTGATGCCCGATTCGCGCCCCGCCGAGCAGACAGCCTCCCAGACCGAAGGGCCGTAATCGGCTGGCACGTTGACCTCGAACCCGAGCTCGCCCGTGAAACTCACGCGGAACAGGCGCATCGGGACCCCGCAGATGCGCCCGTCACGGACGGCAAGGTGCGGCAGCGCCGCGGCCGAAAGATCCATGTCCGTAACGAGCGGCGCCAGCACGTCGCGGGCCCTGGGTCCCTGCACGGCGATGACGGCCCAGTGCTCCGTGGTCGAGGTGAGCCACGCGCGGAGGTCGGGCCACTCGGTCTGCAGATAGTCCTCCATGAGCGCCAGCACGCGGGCCGCTCCGCCCGTCGTCGTCGTCACGTGAAACCGATCGTCCCCGACGCGCGCGATCACACCGTCGTCGCAGATGAAGCCGTCGTCGCGCAGCAGGATGCCGTAACGGCACCGGCCGACCGCGAGGCTCGCAAAGTCGTTGACATAC
>DATJKD010000183.1:0-9178 GCA_035491795.1 Steroidobacteraceae bacterium
GGCGCTCACGCCGCGGGCTGGCGGCGGCGCCGCGAACGGCGGCGGCGTCTGCCGGGCACCGGCTCGCCGGGCTGCTGCTCGACCTCGGCGATCCGCGCATCAGCGGGCATTTCCTGAATGCGCGTCCACCATTCGGCGAGGACCGGATCAATCTCGCCGGCCGCGGCACGCAGACACAGAAAATCGTATGCGCCGCGGAACCGCGGATGCTCGAGCAGCCGCAGCGCCCGGCGGCCCGCGCGACGTTCGAAGCGCGACTGCAGCGCGACCAGTTCGCGCATCGGCAGCGAGAAGCGCTTCGGGATTGCGAGCCGCCGCACCTGTCGTGCGAGCACCGCGTCGCACGCCGCCAGCGCGACGTGCGGGTCGGATGGCAGCGGACCGGCCGCGGCGCCCGCTTCGCGCAGGATCGCTGGCCAGAGCAGCACCGCGAACAGAAAGCTCGGCGTCACGGTGCGGTCGGCGTTTATCCGCTCGTCGGTGCCCTCGACGCCGAGTCGCAGCAGGCGCGCTCCGGGCGACTGCGGTTGCTCGCGCAGTGCCACGTCGACGTCGGGCATCAGGTGTTCGAGCAGGTCGAGCCGGAACAGCAACTCGAAGGACGGCATCCCGCGACCAGCCAGCAGGAGCTTCATGGTCTCGTCGAACAGGCGCGCCGGCGGCACGCTGTCGAGCATGTACGAGAGCCGGTAGATCGGCGCTTCGCTGTCCGGGTGCACAGTGAAGGCGAGTTTCCCGGCAAAGCGGGCGGCGCGGAGCATGCGCACCGGGTCCTCGCGATAGCGTGTCTCGGGATCGCCGATCATCCGCAGGACACGGTTGCGCGCATCGGGCACGCCGCCGACGTAGTCCCAGATCGAGTAGTCCTGAATGTTGTAGTACAGCGCATTGGCGGTGAAGTCGCGCCGCCATACGTCTTCCTCGATCGTTCCGTACAGGTTGTCGCGCAGGATCCGGCCGTGCTCGTCGAGCACCCGGTGCCCGGCCTCGTCCACCCCATGGTCCTCGTCGATCTCGGTGTGCGCCGCGCGAAAAGTCGCGACCTCGACGATCTCCTGGCCGAAGCGCACGTGAGCGAGATGAAAGCGGCGTCCGATCAGCCTGGAGTTGCGGAACAGCCGCCGGACCTGTTCCGGGCGCGCGTCCGTCGCGACATCGAAGTCCTTGGGCGTCAGCCCGAGCAGCAGATCACGCACCGCCCCGCCGACCAGGAAACCCTGGTGTCCGGCATCCTTGAGCCGGTAGAGCACCTTGAGCGCGTACGGCGAGATATTGGCGCGCGAGATCGGATGCTCGGCTCGCGGGACGATCACGGGCTCGGCATGTCCGGCAGGTTTCGGACGGTCGTCTGGGCTCAAGGTGTTTTCGCTTCGCTGGACCAGGGCAAACGGCTGCGTATAATACGCGCCCCCGCCGAGGGCCGCAGATCCGCCCCGGCCGCGTGCTCCCTTCGTCTAGAGGCCCAGGACATAGCCCTCTCAAGGCTGTAACACGGGTTCGAATCCCGTAGGGAGCGCCATTCCAGGGTGCGACGATTGTGGTGCTGCCGCACAGCGGCACTAACGCGCCTGTGCGCGCCGTCGCGTATTAATTAAACTGCGCCCCGGCAAACGGACCGAAGCCCATGAGCGACGCCGACAAGCGCGTTTCCGAACTGCTCGATCGCTGGCTCGCAAGCCTGGATCTGCACGCGCGCTATCTCAAGCTCGACGATGCGGAGTACGCGAAGGTCCAGTCCTGGCCAAAGCACCAGCGTCCGAACAAGTGGATCATCGATCTGGCCCGGCAGCGAGTGGATGAGCTGCGGTTCCACCTGAAGGAGCGCCGGGAGATCGGGGACGATGAGTTCGCGGATGCGCTCGAGCTGATGGGCTTTCTGACGTCGCTTCTCGCCACCGAGCACCTCGAGCGATTCGTACCGCTCGCGATGCCTCAGAAGGATGCGACCGTCCGGCAGGCCGCCCTCAAGGAAGCCGGCACGACCGCCACCGTCCGCCCTCGCGTCCCGGCATCCGGCAAACCGACTCCGTCACGAACGGCTGCAACAAAGTCCGCGACTGGCCGACCCGTGGCCGCGCGGCCCGCCACACCCACCCCGCGCCGGGCGGTCGGTACGACCTCGGCGCAGAAGGCCGCACCGGCGCGCACCGCGCAGCCCTCGCGCCAGCCCGCAGCCGAGGCGCGACCGGCCGTCAAACTTACCGAGCAGCTCACGAAGCTCATCGTCGCCGACGCGGTCCGTCTGCTCGACTGGGGCAGCGAATGGCCGCAGCTCGCCGGGTTGATCGCACGTCTCGCAGACCGCCCGTCGGAAAAGGAGATCTGGGGCGTGCTTTCCGCACATCGAGCCGCGATCGAGGCGCGCGCCAAGCCACGCCGCGACTGACGCGCGCTCACTCTGGCGGCAAGCAGCCTCCCTACCGTATCGTCGGCCCCGCGTTCCACCAATCTCCAGGAGACCCGCTCATGCGACGAGGCACTGCGCTCATGATTGCCCTTACCGCGGCACTGGTCGCCGCGCTCTCCGGAGCGGCGGTCGCCCAGGGACAGTCCAATCGCACCGAGCAATACCTGAAATACCGCAAAGGCGTGTACCAGGTGATCGCCTGGAACGTCGGGCCACTGTCCGCGATGGCACAGGACAAGCAGCCCTACGACGCAGCCGTGTTCGCCGAGCGCGCCGAACGGGTGTCGCGTCTCACGCCCATGCTCGCGGAGTCCTATGCGCCTGAATCGCGCAATGCCGAGGGATCGAAGCTCAAGCCCGAGATGTGGAGCAACCGCGCCGATTTCGACGAGAAGCTGCGCACGATGGTCGCGCGCAGCGAAGCACTCGCAAAGACCGCTGCCGGCGGCGACGCCGCCGCAAGCAAGGCCGCGTTCTTCGACATGGCGCAGGCCTGCAAGGCCTGCCACGACAAATACCGCGCCGACTGAGAAGCCCGTCAGAAAAGCGCTGGGACCGCGTCTGGCGCGAGCTTGAGCAGGAGCGCGAGAAGCGCCCCGAGCACGAGCACGATCAGAAGCGCGCGCACGAGCATCGAATCAACGATGGTCGCGCCGCCAGCGTAGCCGCTGGTCCCCGGATCGCCGGTGATCATCCCGCGGACGATGGGCTGGCGCAGTACGAACGTGTACCAGGCGACCGCAACAAGATGCAGCCCGATCAGCACCAGCAGCCAGGTGTCGTTTGCGCTGTGAAACCGACTCAGACGGTTGCTCAGTTCGTGCGACACCCAGCCGTAGAGCGGCCCCGCGCTCGCAATCTCGTCGTTTGCAAAAAGCCCCGTAACCGCCTGCGCGAGGATCAGTACGAGCATCGCCATGACGTTCAGGGCACCGAGCGGGTTGTGGCCCGGGGGCTGCGCCGACGCCGACCGGAGCCAGACAGCGATCGCGCGCGGGCCGCGTACGAATGCGACGAAGCGCGCCGGCCGCGTGCCGGCAAACCCCCAGACGAGGCGGAACGCGACGATCACGAGCACCGTGTAGCCACAGCGGCGATGCCAGTCGAACCAGGCAGGTCCGGCGTAGTGAGTGACAAAGGATCCAGCGATGCCGAGCACGAGCAGCCAGTGCGCGAGCCGCACCGGAAGGTCCCACACCAGGTGTCGTTCGTGTTTCAAGAGCGGTGTCGCGGCTGAGCGCGGGCTATCCTGACACACATGCCTGCCGGACTTGCGCGACGCCTGGGTGCGATGCTGTACGACGCACTGCTGCTGCTAGCGTTGTGGATCGCGACGACCGCGCTCTTCCTGCCGTTCACCGGCGGCGAGGCGCTCCTGGCCGAGGAATCGCCGCTGCTCGCGCTCGTGTACCGGGCTGCGCTGATAGCAGTGTTGATCGCGTTCTACGGCCTGAGCTGGACTTCCCGAGGCCAGACCCTCGGTATGGCGGCCTGGCGGCTGCGCGTGGAACGCGAGGACGGACTGCCCCTCACCTGGCCGGACGTACTGCGGCGACTGGCGGCGGCACTGCTGTCATGGCTGGTACTGGGCCTCGGCTGGCTCTGCGCGGTCGTCGATCCGCGCCGACGCACCTGGCACGACCGGCTGTCGGACACCCGCGTCGTCGTGGTGCCACGGTAGCAGCTCGCCGCCGCTCCGCCGGTGGTGGCGAGCAGCCACCCGCTACCGCGCGCGCGCGAGCAGCAAAACGGTGAGCAGGGCGAGCGCGATGGTGGGGACCCACCCCACCACCCAGGGCGGCACGTCGAAGATCTGCCCGCTGCTTTCGATGGTGCGGCTCGTGAGCACGTAGCCTGCGCCTATCAGGATGCCGATAACGATGCGCGCACCCTGCCCCGAGCTGCGCACCGGTCCGAGCGCGAACGGCAGCGCGAGCATGACGACCAGCAGCAGGGCCGCCATCCGGGCGATTCGCGACCAGAGCGCCGTCTCGAAAGCACGCGTGTCGAGATCGTTGGCCCGCAGATGCCTCACGTAGGCGACGATGTCGCTGAGCGCCATTGAGCGGGGCTCGACCACCGCGAGTCCCAGGAAGTCGGCCGACAGAGAGGACCGCACCTCCTTGACAGCGTTGCGCTCGATCTCGGTGCCGCTTCCGACGAAGCGCGTTGCCGCGAAGTTCTCGAGCTGCCAGCGGTTCGTGGCGTCGAGGCTCGCGGACTCGGCCCGCCCGATGCTCAGCAGGCGCCGCTGCGGGTCGAACTGGAAGAGCAGCACGCCGCCATAACGCGTGCTCGCCGACTGCTGCTCGACGCTGATGATCGTGTCGCCGTCGCGGGCCCAGGTACCACGGTCGCCGGCGAAGCTGAATTCGCTGTACTTGCTGAACACTTTGAGCTGCAGGGCGTACTTCTGCAGCGGGGGCGCGATGTATTCGCCGATGATGAACATCAGCACGGCAAGCACCAGGCCTGCAACGCCGAGCCAGGCGCAGAAGCGCGCCGTACTCACGCCGGAAGCGCGCATCACGACGAGTTCACTGCCACGCGCAAGATTCCCCAGTCCGAGCAGCGCGCCGATCAACGCGCCCACCGGAAGCAGGTCGAACAGATAGCTCGGCAGGTTGAGGGCTACGAACCGCGCCGCCTCGATCACCGTGTAACCGCCGGTACCGATATCGTCCTGCTGGCCGATGAACAGGAACAAGGCGCCGAGCGCGAGGAGCATCAGCAGCACGAGCGCCGTGAAGCCGAGCACGGTACGGATGATGTAGTTGCCAAGCTTCGACATTCAGACTCTCAGGCGGCGGCCTGCTCGCGCCGACGCCACCAGCCGGGATGTTCTTCGGCCCAGACCATGGCGGCCGCGAGGCCGAGCGGCAGCAAGTGCACCCACCACAACCCGAGCTGGCCTGCCGCAGCATCCTTTTCCATCCAGACCCGTACTGCCGCAAGCAGGTTCGAATAGAGGAAATACGCGAGAATCGCCAACCCGATGCGAGCGAAGCGCCCCTGCCGTGGTCGCAGCTTTGCAAGCGGAACCGCAAGCAACGTCAGCACCAGCGCCATCACCGGCACCGCGGCACGCCAGGCGAGCTCCGCGCGTGCAGGTCCCTCGTCCGAATCGAGCAGTGCCGCAGTAGGCTTGAGCTCGTAACGCTCTTTCTGGGCCTTGTACTCGGGCAGGCGCACCGGGATGCCGTGCTCCCGGAATTCGACAACCCGCCACTCCGGCGAGCCGGGCACGCCCTCGTAGCGCCGGCCGTCGTACAGCACGAACTCCTGCTCCATCTGCCCGGCACCGCGCTGCTCGGCGCGTTTGGCCACGGCCAGCTCGATGCGGTCCTCGACGCGCCGCTGGACAAATACTCCGTACAGCTGCCCGGCCCGATCGATTCGCTCCGCGTAGAAGACCGCGTCTCCACCTGCGAAGCTGCGGAACCGGCCTGGCTCCAGTGCCCCGAACTGCGCCACCCGCAGTGCTTCGACGCGGATCTGCTGCGCGCGCGTCCCGGCGGTGGGTACAACACGGAAGGACAGCAGGGCCAGTACCGCGGCGACCACCACCGCCAGCAGGACGACCGGGCGATAGATCGAGAGCGGGCCGACGCCGCAGGCACCGACCGCCGTCATCTCGCTCTCGTGATACAGGCGGCCCAGCGACAGGACGATGCCGAGAAAAAGGCCGACCGGAAGCAGGATGGTCAGCTGCTGCAGCGTCGTCAGCCCGACCAGTGCGAGCACGATGCGGCCGGAAAGCCCGGCCTGCGCCGCCTGGCCGAGGATCCGCGCGAGCTGGTTGGACAACAGGATCACAAGCAGCACGCCCGTGACGGCGGTGAAGGTAACCGTCGTCTCGCGCAGCAGGTAGCGATCAAGCCGTGTCAGCACGGGTCGCGGCTCCGGATGGGAAACGGTAGACTTCGCCGTCTGCATGCGGCCCGACCAGCAACCCGGAGCCGCTTAGCAGCCCAAGTGTAGCGGGCACGGCGGCGGGCAAACCAGCCGCGCATTCCGCCAGGTCGAATAACAACTCGCTGGAGCAGGTACGGCAGATGCGTTTCCATGCGGTCAGCGGCCCAGCCGCACGCCGTCGCACCGATTGTGCCATCGTCGGCATCCATGAGAACGGCGCTCTCGCCGCCTCCGCGGAACCGCTCGATGCGCGCCTCAACGGCCGGCTTGCGCGGCTTGCCAAGCGCGGCGATCTCCGTGGCCGGATCGGCGAGACCACGCTGCTCGACGTCGACGGCGGCCCCTGCCAGCGCGTGCTCGTGGTGGGCATCGGCGGCAAGGGCGCTCTCACGCGCAAGCAGTACAAGAAGGCGATGCTGGCCGCAGCCGCGGCGCTGGTGCGCAGCGGCGCGCGCAACGCCGTAAGCTTCCTGTCGCTCGAATCCGTGAGCGCGACCGATTCGTACTATCGTGGGCGCCTTGCGGCGGAGGCGGTGGGTCACGCGCTCTACCGCGTACCCGCCATCCGCAGCACGCGTCCGCCGAAGCCGCCGGCTCTCGCAGCCTTCGCAATCGCCGTACAGGATCGCAGCCAGGTCGCGGACGCCAATCGCGGTCTCTCGCACGGCGCGGCTATCGCCGCGGGCGCCTCGCTCACGCGCGACCTCGCCAACCTGCCCGCCAACGTCTGCACGCCCAGCTATCTCGCCTCGCGCGCGCGGCAGCTTGCGCGCGAGCATCGATCCGTCAGCGCCCGCACGCTCGACGAACGGGAGCTGAAGCGCCTGCGAATGGGTTCGTTCCTGTCGGTGACGGCAGGAACCGACGAGCCGGCGCGATTGATCGTATTGCGCCATCAGGGCGGGCGCCGCGGCGCGGCGCCGATCGTGCTCGTGGGCAAGGGCGTTACCTTCGACAGCGGCGGCATATCCCTCAAGCAGCCGCCCGGCATGGACGAGATGAAGTTCGACATGACCGGTGCGGCGAGCGTCTTTGGCGCGATCAAGGCCGCCGCGATCATCGGACTGCCGATCAACCTGATCGGGATCGTCCCCGCCTGCGAGAACATGCCGAGCGGACATGCGACCAAGCCGGGGGACATCGTGCGCAGCATGTCCGGCCGGACGATCGAGGTGGTCAACACCGACGCCGAGGGACGGCTGATCCTCTGCGATGCACTGCAGTACGCACGCCGTTTCAAGCCTGCCGTCGTGCTCGACGTCGCGACGCTGACCGGCGCCTGCGTGATCGCACTCGGCGCACACCTCGCAGCGGTCATGAGCAACGACGAGGCGCTCGCGGCCGAAATCCTCGCTGCCGGTCAGCGGGCGGAAGATCGCGCCTGGCATATGCCGATGGCCGAGGAGTACCACGAGCAGCTCAAGAGCAATTTTGCGGACTTCACAAATTCCTGCGGCCGCGAAGGCGGTGCCATCACGGCAGCCTGTTTCCTGTCCAAGTTCACCGAAGGCCTCCGCTGGGCGCACCTCGACATAGCCGGTGTCGCCTACCTGAGTGGCGCACAGAAGGGCAGCACGGGCCGTCCGGTCGCGCTCCTGGTCGACTTCCTCGCGAACCATCGCGGATCGTGACCGTACCGAAGGTCGATTTCTATCTGTTGAGCGACACCGAGCCGCGGGCGCGGCTGCGGACGGCATGCCGGCTGGCAGAGAAAGCCTATGACCAGGGGCTGCGAGTGACACTGCGCACCGGAGGCGCCGCAGAGACCGCCGAGATCGACGAGCTGCTGTGGAGCTTCAGCGACCGGAGTTTCGTGCCACACTGCGTGTGGCCCGCCGACTCGGCCGTAGCGGCGGAGACCCCGGTGCTGATCGGGAGCGGCGCCCTGCCGGACTCGCACCGCGACGTGCTCGTCAACCTCGGCGACGACGCGCCGTCTGGATTCGAGGGCTACACGCGGGTGCTCGAGATCGTGGGCGCCGACGAAGCGGCGAAGACGCTGGGCCGCAGCCGTTGGCGACGATACCGCGAGCATGGGGCGAACCCCGAGTCGCACAATCTGTGACAGTGCCCAATCCGATGGATAAGAGTTACTCGCCCGGCGAAATCGAAGCGCGAATCTACCAGCGCTGGGAAGCCGCGGGGTGGTTCGCGCCCTCGGGCGATGGAGCGCCGTACAGCATCGTGATTCCGCCGCCGAATGTCACCGGCACCCTGCACATGGGTCACGCGTTCCAGCACACGCTGATGGACGCGCTGACGCGATTTCACCGGATGGAGGGCCGGCGCACGCTGTGGCAGCCCGGCACCGATCACGCGGGCATCGCGACCCAGATGGTGGTCGAGCGTCAGCTCAACCAGCAGGGCGAGCACCGCGTCGTGCTCGGGCGCGCGGAGTTCGTCGCGCGCGTGTGGCGCTGGAAAGACGAATCCGGCGGAACGATCGCACGCCAGATGCGCAGGCTCGGCGCATCGGTCGACTGGTCGCGCGACCGCTTCACGATGGACGAAGGCCTCTCCGCCGCGGTCGCCGAAGTGTTCGTCCGGCTGTACCAGGACGGCCTGATCTACCGCGGCCAGCGGCTCGTCAACTGGGACCCTGTCCTGCATACGGCGCTCTCCGACCTCGAGGTCGTGGCTGAGCCTGAACAGGGCTGGATCTGGAGTCTCCGCTACCCGCTCGAGGATGCGCAGGGTCACCTCGTCGTCGCCACGACACGACCCGAAACGATGCTGGGCGACACGGCGGTCGCGGTGCATCCCGACGACGAGCGCTATCGTCACCTCGTCGGACGCCAGGTCCGATTGCCATTGACGGGACGACTGATCCCGGTCATCGCCGACGCCTACGTCGAT
>DATJKD010000184.1:0-2238 GCA_035491795.1 Steroidobacteraceae bacterium
ACGCCTAAGTTCGTGAGAAACTTTTCCATCAGCATGCTCCCGCCTGCAGGCGCTGCTGCCCGGTCTGACCCGAGGCAATCACCCGCGCCGAAACGTCCTTGGAACCGCCCGTGGCGTAGTAGCGGCCAAAACGGTTGGTCAGCACGTCGGTGAGCGCGAAGTCCTCCTGCCGCACGAAGCCACGATACCGGGCCGGGTCGGCAAGCACGAGGTCGACTACTGCCGTGATCCCGGCAGCGGTGGTCACCTGTATGGCGGACCACAACCGTCCCGCGATCATCTGCGGATAGATCCGGCTCACGTAGGTCTCCTCGCGGAGCTGACCGTCCTGAAGACCCGCGACCGCGATGTAGACGATGACCACGTCCTGAAGAGTCTGTGGCACGGCGTTCTCGAGCACGCGCTTCAGCGTCTCGCGATCGTGATTGAGCTTGAGGTCGTTCATCAGCAGGCGCATCAGCGCGCAGTGGCCCGGGTAGCGCATGGTCTTGTAATCCATGCTCTGCGCGCGCGCGCCATGGCTGTCGCCGAGAGAGCCCAGCCCGCCGGAGGTGTTGAACGCCTCGTACAGCTTGCCGTCGATCGAGATTTCCTCGAGGCCTTCGAGCGGGGCGAGCTCGGTGCGCCGTCCATCGACGATCGCCTCGCACGGGTTGCCGTATTCGTTGATGAGACCCTCGGTGGACCAGGTGAGCGAGTACTTGAGTACGTTGTTGGGGTTCTGCGGCAGCGCGCCGACACGCAGCTTGACGCTGCGCAGCGTCTCGAAGTGCGAGATGAGCGAGTTCGCCGCGATGCTGACGAACCCCGGGGCGAGCCCGCACTGCGGCACGAAGGCCTGCGGGGCGCCGTCCGCCAGGGCGCGCACTGCGCGCGTGACCTCAACGTCCTCGGTGAGATCGAAATAGTGCGCACCTGCGCCGCGCGCGGCCTCGGCCACGCCGACGTTGCAGTAGAAGGGCAGGCTCGAGACGACGGCGTCGACGCGGTGACGCGCGAGATGGGCCGCAAGCGCTGATATCTCCCGCGCGTCGAGGCCGAAGGCGTGCATGTTGGGCAGCCCGTGCGCGGTGACGATGGAGCGCGCGATCTCTTCGCTCACATCCGCAACCTGCACCGTGTAGTCGCCGGATTCGGCCAACAGGCCCGAGATCAGCGAGCCAATCTTGCCCGCACCGAGTATGAGAACCGTATGCATGCCAAAAACTCCTGGAACCGGTCGGGGGCGGCAGGCCCTGCTCTCAAGGATCCAGTCGCGGGAATCCGAGGGGGCGCCGCCCGGGAAGGGGCGCGATTCTACGTCACAAACCGGTTTCTTTTGCACTGCAGCGATCCGGGGTAGCATCCAGCCATGACAGCGCGCCCGCCCCTCAACGATTGGACCCCGTCGAGCTGGACGCAGCGACCGGCCGTCCAGCAACCGGCCTACCGTGATCCAGCGGCCCTCGCGCGCGTCCTCTCGGACCTGGCCCAGCTGCCGCCGATCGTCGTTTCCTGGGAGATCGAGTCGCTCAAGCGCCACATCGCCGACGCGCAGCAGGGGAGGCGGTTCCTGCTCCAGGGCGGCGACTGCGCCGAGACCTTCGCCGAGTGTGAATCCGGGGCGATCGCGCGGAAACTCAAGATCCTGCTCCAGATGAGCCTGATCCTGCTGCATGGGCTGAAGCAGCCGGTGATACGGGTGGGTCGATTCGCGGGACAGTATGCCAAGCCCAGGTCGGCCGACACCGAGAGCCGCGATGGGGTGACCCTGCCGAGTTACCGCGGCGACCTGGTGAACAAGCCCGGATTCAGTGTCGTCGAGCGCGAGCCCGACCCGGATCTGCTGCTGCGCGGCTACGAGCGGGCCGCGCTGACACTGAACTTCGTCCGTGCACTGGTCGACGGCGGCTTTGCCGACCTGCATCACCCCGAGTACTGGGATCTCGGCTTCATGCGTCACTCACCGTGGCGCGACCAGTATCAGCGGCTGGTCGATTCGATCTCGGACTCGCTGCACTTCTTCGAGGCGATGAGCGGCAGCCAGGTGCACGAGGCGAGCCGCGCGCCGTTCTACGCCAGCCACGAGGCGCTGCACCTGTCGTACGAGCAGGCACAGACCCGCCATATCGAGCGCCAGCAGCGCTGGTACAACCTGTCGACCCATCTGCCCTGGATTGGCATGCGCACCGCGGACCTCTCGGGTGCACATGTCGAGTACTGCCGCGGCATCGCCAATCCGCTCGGTGTGAAGATCGG
>DATJKD010000185.1:0-3792 GCA_035491795.1 Steroidobacteraceae bacterium
CCTCGCGACGCTTGTCGCACTGCCGGTTATCGCTGCAACGGCGCCCGGCAAGGCCGCGATCGCCTCGGCGCATCCGCTCGCCACCGATGCCGGGATGGAGATACTCGCCGCCGGCGGCAATGCATTCGATGCGGCGGTGGCCGTCAGCGCGGTACTCGCCGTGGTCGAGCCGAAAGGTTCGGGACTGGGCGGCGGCGGGTTCTACCTGCTGCATCGGGCGAGCGACGGCAAGGACGTGTTCCTCGACGCGCGCGAGACGGCCCCGGGCGCGGCCACGGCCACGATGTTCCTCGACGACAAGGGCAACGCCAGTCGTGACCTGGCGCGCTCCTCGGCGCTCGCGGCCGGGATCCCGGGCGAGCCCGCGGGGTTCGCGTATCTCGCCGAGCGCTACGGCCGGCTGCCGCTCGCCAACAGCCTAGCGCCAGCGATCCGGCTTGCGCGCGGCGGCTTCCCCCTCTATCCCAAGCTGCGCGGCGAGATCGACCGGGTGCGGGAGAGCCTTCTCAAGAGCCCGGACGCGGCGCGGATCTTTCTCGTCAACGAAGCGACACCGCCGGACGGTCACCGCATCCGGCAGCCCGACCTCGCACGGACGCTCGAGGCGCTCGCGAGGAAGGGCACCCGCGAGTTCTATTCGGGCGAGCTGGCGCACCGGCTCGTCGACGGTGTGCGGGCGATGGGCGGGATCTGGACGCTCGAGGATCTCGCCGGTTACCGCGTCGTCGAGCGGGCACCGCTCGTGACCGAGTACCGCGGCGTGCGCATCGTGACCTCCCCGCCGCCGTCATCCGGCGGCGTTTGGCTCACCGACGTGTTCAACATGCTCTCGGGCTATGACGTCGACAAGATGGACGACCTGACGCGTCGTCACCTGATCATCGAGTGCATGCGCCGTGCGCACCGCGACCGTGCGGAGTACTTGGGCGACCCCGACTTCGTGACGATGCCGCTCGAGACGCTGATGTCGCCGCAGTACGCGGCCGGCCAGCGCGCCTCGATCCGGCTCGATGCCGCGACACCGAGCCGGTCGCTGCCGAGCAACGCGGTCGAGTTCCCACGCGGCACGCAGACGACGCACTTCGCGGTCCTCGACGCCGACGGCAACCGGGTCTCCGGCACCATCACGCTGAACGGCTGGTTCGGCACCGGGCTCGTGGTCCCCGGCACCGGCGTGCTGCTCAACAACGAGATGGATGACTTCGCGACCCGCAAGGCGGCGCCGAATCAGTGGGAGCTGGTGGGCGCGGGCGCGAACTTCATCGGGCCGCGCAAACGACCGCTGTCGAGCATGACGCCGACCTTCGTCGAGTCCGACCGCGGCATGGCGATCCTCGGCGCACCGGGCGGCAGCTTCATTCCGACCATGGTCCTGCTGTCGACGCTCAACTGGATGAAGGGCGCCGATGCGCAGGCGATCGTCACCGCGCCCCGGTTTCATCACCAGTTCTCGCCGGACACCGTGTGGGCCGAGAGCGACGCCTTCACCGCCGACGAGCGCACGAAGATGGAGCAGATGGGCCATAGCTTCCGCCCGTGGCCCGAGACGATCGGCAACATGCAGATCATTGCCTGGGACTATGCGAGTGGCAGCGTCACGGCGGCCTCTGATCCCCGCGGTGCAGGAGCGAGCAAGGTCCGCTGAGGGTGGGTCCGCAAAATCGACGCGATACGCGTTATTTGTGACATGTCCCGCCGCGGGCGACGGGGCAGGATGGGGCGCACCACGGAAGGTGCGCGATGTCTCTCAACCACGGTCCAGAGGACGAACGGCCCCGGGAAAGGCTGCTGCGGCTCGGGCCGGCGGCGCTGTCGGAAGCGGAGCTGCTCGCGATCCTGCTCCAGACGGGCACGCGCGGCCGCTCGGCCATCGATACCGCGCGAAGCATGCTGAGCGAGTTCAAGTCACTGCGCGGTCTGCTGAGCGCCGACCGGGCGCTCGTCTGCCGTGTGCCGGGGCTCGGGGACGCGAAATTCGCACTCCTCAAGGCCTCGCTCGAGCTCGCACGGCGTCACTACGCCGAGCTGATGCAGATGGGTCCGGCGCTTTCGAATCCGCGCGCCACGCGTGAGTTCTTGCGCGCGCGACTGCGCGACCTCGATCACGAGCTCTTCTGCTGCCTGTTTCTGGATAACCGCCACCGCGTGATCAGCTTCGACGAGGTGTTCCGCGGCACGATCGACGGTGCGAGCGTGCATCCGCGCGACGTGGTCAAGCTCGCTCTGTCGCGCAATGCCGCCGCCGTGATCCTCGCGCACAATCACCCGTCGGGCGTCGCGGAACCGAGCCAGGCCGATGAGCTGATCACCAGTCGCCTGCGCGAGGCGCTCGCCCTCGTCGATATCCGCGTGCTCGACCACATCGTGGTTGGCGATGGCACCTGCGTTTCGTTTGCCGAGCGCGGGATGCTCTGAGGGAAAGGCGGCTCGGAGCCCATTTTCCGCCGAGTCAGACCTCGGGCTCGCGCGCGAGCGGGCGGACGCGCACGCTGTCGACGCGCGGACCCGTGGCCGACAGGACATCGATCTCGAAACCCGGGAAACGCACGGTTTCGCCCGGGGCCGGGATCCGGCCGAGCTGCTCGATCAGCAGACCCGCGACGCTGTTCGCCTCGACCACCGGCACCGGCCGGCCGAGGGCGTCCTCGAGACTGAAGAGCGAGAGGCTACCAGGGCCGGTGAGACTGCCGTCCTCCGCCCGGATCCAGCGCGGCTCGGCCTTGGTGAACTCGTCCTGCACAGGTCCGAGCAGCGCCTCGATCACGAGCTCGAACGTGACAAAGCCGATCTCGTTGTCGAGACGGTCGGTGACGATCGCGAGATGCGGCGCGCCCTTGCGGAACTGCGCGATCAGCACCGACAGCGACGCCTCCTGGTCGATACGGGGAAGCTTCCGCAGATAGGGGTGGAGGTCCTGGATGTCGCGCAGCCGCTCGTCCCGGGTAAGCAGATCCTTGATGTGGAGCAGCCCCACGAAACGGCCGGTTTCCGGGTCGCGGACCGGATAGCGCGTGTAGCGGCTGGTGCGCACCTCGACCAGTACCTCGTCGATCGGCTGGCCTACCTCGATCCACGCCAGGTCCGCGAGCGGCCGCATGACGTCTCCCACCAGCAGATCGTCGAGCTCGAGGCCGTGCACGAGGAGACGCGCCTCGACCGGAGTCAGCTCACCATGCTGGTGGCTTGCGAGCAGCACGCTTCGCAGCTCCTCGGCGGAATGCACGGTGTCGGTCCCGCTTGCCGTCTCTACGCCCATCCGGCGAACGATCGCGTTGGCGGAGCTGTTGAGAATGTAGATGAACGGATACATCACCCAGTGAAATATGTAGAGCGGCAGCGCCGTCCCGAGCGCCACCGCCTCGGCCTTGCGGATTGCCATCGTCTTGGGGGCCTGCTCGCCCAGCACGATGTGGAGGTAGGTAATGAACGTGAATGCGACCACGAAGGAGATGCTGTGCATGACCTCCGGGTCGTCGATGCCGGCCATGAGCAGCAGGGGTTGGAGCAGCCGCGCAAATGCCGGCTCGCCGATCCAGCCCAATCCGAGCGAGGCGGCCGTAATGCCGAGCTGGCACGCGGAAAGGTAGGCGTCGAGATTGCTGCGCACTGCGAGCAGTACGCGGCCGCGCAGTCCCTTCGTACGCGCGAACTCGTGCGCCTGCGTCTGGCGCAGCTTGACGAGAGCGAACTCGGCCGCGACGAAGAAGCCGTTGAGCAGGACGAGCAGGATGCCGGCGGCGGCGTAAAGCAGGCTTGTCGTTGTCATCCGTTGCGGGTTGTCGGCCGGCGGCG
>DATJKD010000186.1:0-9047 GCA_035491795.1 Steroidobacteraceae bacterium
CCGCGTCGAAGATCCGCTGCTCCGGATCGATCTGCACCCGTGCGCACGAGCCGAAGGCGATGCGCACGGGCGCTCGACCCGCTGGCGCGGTTAGGGCCGCGAACGGCACGCGCCCGTAGCGCGCCTGCTGCCCGTCGAGCAGCACGCGGTACCAATAGCGCGTTGCCGGCGACAGGCCGGATAACTCGATGCGCACCGTGTAGTCGTCTTCGGCGCGCGCGACCACGGCTGGTGTGCGCCGCGTATCCAGGAAGTCCTGGCCAGGTGAGTGCTCTATTTCGACCGAATGCGGCCCGCTCACCCGCGCCCAGACCAGGATCGACTTGGCGGTGACCGCGCCGATCATCGGCCCCTGCATCACCCGCGGGTAACCGAGCGCCGCTGCGATCGCGCCGCGCGCCCCGAGCGCCGGCAGCGCGAGCGTCGCCTGCAGCACGCGGCGGCGCAGCAGATCCGCGACTATGCGACCCGGACCCCGCGTCATGCAAAGTGCGGGCGCGCGGCGGCGGACAGGCTGCGCTGGCCGAGCGTCGCGTAGGTGAGCGGGTGTGCGATCGCAGGGTCCTGCTCCGCCTCGACCACGAGCCATCCCCGATAGCCGGCCGCGGCCAGCGGCGCGAGCACCGCGCCGTAGTCGATGATGCCGTCGCCTGGCACCGTGAACACGCCGGCGAGCACTGCATCGAGAAAGCTGGTGTCGCGATTGCGTGCCGAGTCGAGCACATCGGCGCGCAGATCCTTGCAATGCACGTGCGCGATTCGGTTCGCGTAGCGCCGCGCGAACTCGATCGGGTCGGCGCCCGCAAACGTCATGTGCCCTGTGTCGAGCAGCAACTCGACCGCCGGCCCGGAACAGGTCATCAGCGTGTCGATGTCGTGCGCCGACTGGACGACCGTGCCCATGTGGTGATGAAAGGCCATGCGCATTCCGCGGCCACGCATGCGCTCCGCGAGCTCGGTGAGCTGCGCGCCATATTCCTCCCAGCGGCCGCGCGGCATGTACGGCCTCCGCGAAAGACGCGCGCCGCGATCGCCGTGGATGTTGCCCGTGACCTCGGCGACCACCATGACTTCGCAGCCGAGCGCGAGCAGCAGCTCGAGATGAGGCTGCATCGCGGCAAACTCGCTGTCCACGTCGCGTTCGAGCAGCCGCGCGCTGTACCAGCCCGAGACCAGCGCGAGGCCGTGTGCGGCCAGGATGGGCTTAAGCTCCGTCGCGTCTCGTGGGAACTTGTGGCCGAGCTCCACTCCCTCGTAGCCCGCGGTGCGAGCTTCCCGCAGACAGGTCTCCAGTGGGATCTCCGCACCGAGGGCGGGCATGTCGTCGTTGCTCCAGGTGAGCGGATTGATCCCCAGCCTGACGTTCACTTGGGTCCCTTCTCCTCGCGGAGGCGTTGGTACTCGCGCCGGGCGTTCTGTACGGCGGCGCTTTCCGATACCTCGGCTACCGGGACGTCCCACCAGGCACCGCCGGCGCCGGTCGCGAGCACGGCGCTTGTGTCGATGACGATGACCGACGTCGATGCCCCGCCGCGTGACCGATCGAGCGCGGCCGTCAGTGCCGGGATCCCCGTCACGTGCTCGGTGAGCGCGCCGAGGGACCGCGCGTGTGCGGCAAAGTCGATCGCCGGAGCGCGCCGCCCGGGCTCGTCGAGCAGGTTGTTGAAGGATTCGCCGCCGCAGGCGTCCTGCAGGCGGTTGATGCAGCCAAAGCCGCGGTTGTCGAGCACCACGATCGTAAGCTTGAGGCCGAGCGCGATCGAAGTCGCGATCTCTGAGTTCATCATCAGATAACTGCCGTCGCCCACCAGCACGACGACCTCGCGGTCGGGTCGCGCGAGCTTGACGCCAAGCCCGCCCGCAATCTCGTAACCCATGCAGGAATAACCGTACTCGAGGTGATACGCATCGGCGTCCTGCGCCCGCCAGAGCTTGTGCAGCTCGCCGGGCAATCCGCCCGCCGCGCATACGACCGTGCCCGTGGGCCCGATCCAGCGGTTGACTGCGCCCAGCACCTGCGCATCCGACGGGCGATCGGTCCCGTCGTCGGCCGTGGCGCGATCCACTGCCTCGCGCCATCCACGTGCAAGCTCGGCGATCCGCCGCCGCCAGGCATCGTCCTTTGGCGGCTCGAGCTCGCGCGAAAGCTCGTCGAGCGTGCGGCGCGCGTCGCCCTGCAGATGCAATGCGCCGTACTTGATCCCGTCGCGCCGGCCGACGTTGATCGCGATCAACGGGCGGGCGGGATCCGCGAACAGCGCCGCCGATCCGGTCGTGAAGTCCTGCAGACGCGTACCGACCGCGACGATGAGGTCTGCCTCGGCCGCGAGCTGGTTGGCAGCGGCGGAGCCCGTCACGCCAACAGCGCCCGAGTTGCAGGGGTGGTCGAAGCGCAGCGCACCCTTTCCTGCCTGCGTCTCAGCGACGGCGACACCGAGCCGTTCGGCGAAGCGCCCGAGCGACTCGCATGCTTCGGAATAGTGGACGCCGCCGCCGGCGATCAGAAACGGCCGCCGCGCCTTCCTCCACAAGCGCACCGCCTCAGCGACGAACGCCGGGTCGGCGCCGTTGCGTCGGGGCTCGTGCATACGTGGCTCGAAAAAGCTTGCCGGAAAATCGCCCGCCTCCGCCTGCACGTCCTGCGGCAACGCGAGCGTCACCGGTCCGCAGTCGGCGGGATCGGTGAGAACGGAAACCGCCTCCGGCAGCGCCCGCAGGAGCTGTTCGGGCCGCGTGATTCGATCCCAGTAGCGCGACACGGGGCGGAAGCAATCGTTTGCGCTCACCGTACCGTCGGTGAAATCCTCGACCTGCTGCAGGACGGGGTCGGGGCGGCGGCTCGCGAATACGTCGCCCGGCAGCAGCAGCACCGGGAGGCGGTTGACGTGCGCAAGCGCGGCCGCCGTCACCATGTTGGTCGCGCCGGGACCGATCGAGGTCGTACAGGCCATCAACCGCCGGCGGCGAAATGTCTTAGCGTAGGCGATCGCGGCGTGGGCCATCGCCTGCTCGTTGTGCGCGCGCAGCGTCGGAAAGCGATCGCGGACCTGCGCCAGCGCCTCGCCCATGCCGGCGACGTTGCCATGACCGAAGATGGCGAACATCCCGTGCACGAGCGGCACGGTTCGGCCGTCGACGGTCGTCTGCTGCGCCATCAGGAAGCGCACCAGCGCCTGCGCGGTCGTCAATCGCAGGCGCGTCATGCGGCCGCCCGGCGCGCCGCCTGCCAGTGACCGATCAGCCGCTGATAACAGGCCGCCATGTCGTCGATCGCGCGCTCATCGTCGAGCTCGTCGGCGAACCAGGCGCGCGCCGAAGCGCCGAAGATGCTGCGGCCGACCGCGAAGCCACGACAAAGCGGCACTCTGGCCGCGACCGCAAAGGAGCGGGCAAGCTCCTCCTCCGGCGCCTCGAGGCCGAGCAACAGCACGCCGTTGCACCAGGGATCCCGCCTCTCGATGACCGACACCAGCGCACGCCAGGATTGCTCAGTCTGCGGCTGCAACTTCCACCATGCTGGGCGAACGCCGAGGTTATAGAGTCGGGTCAGCGCCCGGGCGGTCGTATGATCGTCAATGACAGCATTCTGCGACGGAACGATGAGTTCGAGCAGGAGCTCCCGTCCGAGCTCGTCGCAATCCGTCTGCAGCGACTGCAGGCGCTCCTCCTGGCGTTGCCGCAACTCGCGCGGGTCATCGGGGTGATAGAACGCGAGGCACTTGACGACCTGGTTCGCGGGCCAGACCAGGAGCGAAAGACCGAAGTCGTCGCGCGGATCGAGGCTCAGCGGCCGTGACCCCGGAATCTCCGCGGGACGCGCCACCCAGTAACCGGCCCTGCTCATGCGCTGCAGGGCGCCGGCGCCGTGGCGCTCGTCGACGATCACGCCGATGTGCTCCGCCTTGCCGGTCCGCGCGGCCACGCGCTCGACGGCTTGTGCGATGAGGTCCTTGAACTCCGCGATGCGCGACGCGGCGACACCCGATTGAACTGCGAGCGCCTCGAGCTGGCGCCGATGATCGAAAGCGAGCACGTACAGCTCCTCGCGCGGTGCGCGCGTCGTCGTCGCGCGGTGCATGTGCCCCAGACGGTCGTCGAGGTCGGGACGACGCAGCGTCGCCGCTCGCGCCAGGTAGTCCTCGAGCTCGACCCGGCTCGGCATCGCGGGGGTACAGCCATGGCGGCTCACGACCAGCGCGCCGCAGGCGTTGCCCATCGATGCAGCATCGGCAAGCGGCTGCCCATCGAGCAGACCCGCGAGCAACCCGGCAAGAAACGCGTCTCCGGCGCCCAGCACATTCATGACTTCAACCGGGAATCCGCGGACGGGCCGTTCCTTGCTGGTGGATTCCGCCGCCTCATCAAGCACGACGCAGCCCTCGGCGCCGCGTTTCATCACGATTGCGCCGCGGGTCGTCCGCCGAATCGCCGCGAGCGCATCGCCGGTGCGATCGCTGCCGCCTGCGATGTGGATCTCCTCTTCAGTGCCAACCACGAGGTCGCAGAGTGGCAGGCATTCCTCGAGCGCCGTTGTGACCGCAACCGCGGAGCGATATCGCTCCTCGCCCGCGCCCGCCGCCGTGAGGCCCCAGAGAACCGGTCGGTAGTCGATGTCGAGCACGACGCGCACATCGTTCGCGCGCGCGTAGCGCATCGCCTGCAGGACGGCCGAGCGCGTCGTCTCGCTCGAGAGATGCGTACCCGTAACCGCGAGCACGCGCGCGCTTGCGATCCAGGACTCGTCGAAGTCCTCGGACGTCAGACCCATGTCCGCGCAGTCGTGCCGGAAGAAGATGTGCGGGTAGCTGCCCTCGCCCGCGATCCCGAGCACGACCAGCCCCGTGAGCCGCCAGGGATCGGTAGCAACGTGGCCGACGTCGACGCCTTCGCGAGCGAGCTGCTCGCGCACGAAGCGTCCCATATGCTCGTCGCCGACCCGCGTCAGCATCGCGGGCTTGAGCCCGAGCCGCGCGAGACCGGCCGCGAGGTTTGCCGATGAGCCTCCGAGGTACTTGGCAAAGCTCTGCATGTCCTCGAGGCGGCCGCCGACCTGCTGGCCGTAAAGATCCACGGCGGCGCGCCCGAGGCAAATGACGTCGAGGGGCCTAGACGCCGCCGTCATCGAGCTCTCTCGGCCACCAGCAATGCGCATCGCGCGACATCGTCCACGCGTGCTCGGCGGTGAACTCGGGCATGACATAGGGGTTACCCGGCAGATGCCGGATCACCCACGAGTAGTACATGCCATAGCCTGGCGCCGCGCACTGCGCGTGATCGTGTCCGGCGGGGATGCGGATCGTGTCGTTCTGACGAACCTTCACGACCTCGTCACCCAGCTCCGCGTGGCCGTAGCCCTGCGGCTCGCTGAAACGGTAGTGATAGATCTCGGGCTGCGCATGATGATGCGGCGGGTAGCTCGACCAGCCGCCAGGCAGGGTGACGACCTCGCCGAGCACGAGCTCCACTACATCGGGCGAGTTGCGACGGTCGAAGATCGTACGGACGAAACGCAGACAGCGATCGTGCACCTGGCCAGCGCCACGGTGCTCGTTCGGTACCTCGGCGGGCCCGAAGGCGCGCGGCTGGAATGGCTTCGTATTCGCGCAGCGGTACACGGTGAGCTCCGCGTCCGTCACCGCCTCGATCGAGAAGCTGGTGCCTGCGGGCGCATGCATCGCGCTCGCGGACTCGTCGAAGAGCGACGCGCGCTTGAAATCGAACGCTACACGGCTGATCGCACCGCGCACCGTGCCGTGCATCAGCAGCCACGCCGTCTCTCCGGGCGTCGTGCCCTGGTGACGCTCGCCCGCGGCGAGTCTTAGCACGGCGAGTCCGATTCCAGTGGTTTCCTGCGGGGAGTCGTGACGAGTGATCACCGTCTCGCCGTGATCGAAGCCCGCACGGTGCTGCGACAGGTGGTTGACGGCCACGAGGCTCATGCGGCGCTCCGGCCCGATACACCGCGCGGTGCGAGCGTGACCCAGGCGCCTTCCGCGTTCGAGCGCTCGAACATGTCCATCACGTACTGGACGCGCGCGCCCTCGTGGAAGTCGGGCTGCGCGCGCTCGCCGGTGGCGATAGCTCGCAGCAGGTTCCGGGTCTCGATGACCTTGAGATCGTTGATGCCCAGCCCGTGCCCCGGCGCGGGGCAGAACGGACGATAGTCGGTGTGCTCGGGTCCGGCGAGGATCGTGCGGAAGCCGCGGCGTCCCGCGAGGTCCTCATTGCGATACACCCGCAGCTCGTTGAAGCGCTCCTGGTCGTAGGCCAGGCTTCCGCGCGTGCCGAAGATCCGCACCGCGAGACCGTGCTTGTAGCCGGCGGCGACCCGGCTGATCTCGAAGCTGCCCGGCGCGCCGTTTGCGAACTCGACGAGTGCGTACGCGACATCCTCGTTCTCGACCCGGCGCGGTTTCTTCGTCGCCGGCTCGATGCGCTCGCGGATCACCGTGTGAAGCGTTGCGTGGAGTCGCGCCAGGTCACCGACCAGGACATGCCCGAGGTTGATCAGGTGCGACCCCAGGTCCGCGAGCGCGCCGGGGCCGGCCAGCCGCCGCTCGCAGCGCCAGCTGAACGGTAGGGCCGGGTCTGCGAGATAGTCCTCCAGATAACGGCCGCGGAAGCCGATCACCTCACCCAGCTCGCCCGCGGCCAGCATCTCGCGAACGGTCTGCAGGATCGGGTTGCACGGGAAGTTGAAACCGACCAGGTGCGTGACGCCCGCGCGATCCGCAGCCGCGGCCATCTCGGCTGCTTCGGAAGCGACCAGCGCCAGCGGCTTCTCGCAATAGACATGCTTACCCGCCGCGAGCGCCGCGAGCACCATTTCACGGTGCAGGTGATTCGGTGTGCAGACGTCGACGATGTCGACGGCCGGGTCGGTGATGAGCGTGCGCCAGTCGCCCGTTCCGCGGCGGAAGCCCAGTGCGCGCCGCGCCGCCTCGGCGCGGGTCTCGTTGACGTCGGCGACGAGCTCGAGTACAGGCGGCTGGATCTCATCGAAGACCGTCCCGACCGCGCTCAACGCGATGGCGTGCGAGCGCCCGATGAAGCCCGTCCCGATGAGTCCGATCCTGAGCGCCGTCATCGTGTCTCCCGTATCACTGCACGGCGACCGGCAGCCCGCTGTCGTGCGAGCGCTGCGCAGCGTCGGCGATCGCGAGAGCCCTGAGGCCGTCGCGACCGGTCGCAAGCTGCACGGGCTCGCCCGCGAGCGCCTTGAGAAAGTCAGCGAGCTCCAGCCGGTAAGCTTCGGCGTAGCGCTCGAGAAAAAACGGCAGCGCGGGCTCGCTCGTGAAACCGGCGCGATCCGCGCGCTCGACACGCGTCGCCGTGGCGTTTTCCGCTCGCAGCATGCCGAGCTCGCCAAAGGCCTCAATCCGCTGGTCGTAGCCGAAGCTGCAGCGGCGGCTGTTCGTGATCTGGCAGATCCGGCCGCTGGCGGTGGTCAGGAGCACCGCAGCGGTATCGACGTCGCCCGCTGCCTCGAAGCCTGGTTCCACGAAGCACGCGCCGCGCGCATACACCTGCGCCGGCTCCTCGCCCATCATCCAGCGCGCCATGTCGAAGTCGTGGATCATCATGTCGCGGAACAAGCCACCCGAGCGACGCACGTACTCGAGCGGAGGCGGCGCCGGGTCGCGGCTCGTGATCGCCAATGTCGCGAGCGGGCCGATCCCGCCCGCGGCGATCTCGCTCCGGATGCGCGCGAAGCCAGGATCGTAGCGCCGGTTGAAACCAAGATGCAGGAGGATGCCCGCCTGCTCCGCCACGGCCAGGCAGCGCGCCGCGCGCTCGAGGTCGAGATCGAGGGGCTTCTCGCAGAAAATCGGCTTGCCGGCGCGTGCGCCAGCCTCGATCAAGTCTGCGTGCGTATCGGTTGAACTCGCGATCAGCAGCGCATCGATAGAATCGTCGGCGATCGCCTCCCGGGCAGGCACGATACGGGCGCCGTGCAATCGCGCGAGCGTCTGTGCGGCTGCCACATCCGTATCGGCGACGCAGGCGAGCTCGGCGCCCGCCATGGTCACGAGGTTGGCGGCGTGAATCCGGCCGATCCGGCCGGCGCCTATGAGGGCGAATCTGTGCATGAGGCGGTCTGCGGCCGCTCCTTCAGCTGTCGCGCGGCGCACGCTGCTGGACGCGGTACGCATAGCTGATCACCAGCGTCTGCGCGAGACAGAGCGACGCCGTCAGCGAGCGGAACTGACGGACTTCCGCGTCCTTGATCTCGAAGTAGAGATCCGCCTCGCGGGCGATCGGGCTCAGACGGCTGTCGCTGATGGCGAGCACCTGTGCGCCGCGCGCGCGGCTCGCGGTGACCACCTCGCCTGTCTCGCGCGCGTAGGGATGGAAGCTCACGGCGATCAGGAGGTCCTTGCTCTCCACGATACTCGCCTGCTCGCCCAGCATCCCGGCGACGCCGTCGATCAGGTAGGCACGCTTGTCGACGTGCCGCAATGCATAGGCCAGGTAGGCGGCGACGGGAAAGGAACGGCGCAGCCCGATGATGTACACCGCAGCGGCCCGCCCGATCATATCGAGCGCGCGGTCCAGGTCTGCGGCGCGCACGACTTCCTGCAGGTGCCTGAGCGCCAGGATATTGTTGTCCGAGAACTCGCGCATCAGATCGTGCGGCGACTGTCGTGCATGACTGCCGGAGCGCTCGCTGTACTGCCGGATCCGCTCGGAGTAGCTCGAGCTCGGCGCTAGGTTCAGGATCTCGTCGCGGAACATTTTCTGGATGTCGCTCGCGCCCGCGTAGCCGAAGGTCTTGGCGAACCGCACGATCGTCGAGGGCTGCACCTTGCAGCGGTTGGCGATCACCGCCAGCGTCTGCAGCGCCACGTCGTTGGGATGGTCGAGCACGTACTTCGCGACCTGCTTGAGCCGCGGGCTCAGCTCATCGTAGCGACGGACGATCTCCGCGCGCAGTCCTTCGAGGTCTTTTGCGTGCCCCACGGGCGTTCGTCCTGGGTTCTGCTGTGTCGTAGCCATGCTAGGGCAGCCGAAACGTGGATTCCATCTCCGGCACGGTCATTCCATCT
>DATJKD010000187.1:0-22036 GCA_035491795.1 Steroidobacteraceae bacterium
GCCGCTCCGGTGTCACTTCCGCGGCGATCATCGCCTGGCTGATCGGCATGATGCCGCCCTCGGCCGCACCCATGAGCAGGCGCGCGCCAAGCAATGCCGCGAACGAGGCGGCCAGGCCCGAGAGGAAAGAGCACGCGGAGAAGGCGAGGGTCGCCAGGATCAAGAGCCCCTTGCGGCTGCCTGTGCGATCGGAGATCACGCCGATTCCGAATGCGGCACAAGCCCAGGTGAGCGAGAGCGCGCTGGCGAGGATGCCGACCTGCGTGTTCGAGAGGCCGAGCTCGGGCTGCACGAACGGCATCAGGAAATTGAGCGCGTTGCGATCGAAGAAGACGATTCCGAAGTTGACGCTGAGCAGCGTGACCAGCATCACCTGGTATGCGGCACTGCTCCGGATCGTCGATCCATACGCGTGATCCACGGACGCTCCTGTGCCGGGCGCGGCCACGGCTATTTGGCAGTGATTGGCCGGTATCCGGGTCGCGCGGCGATGCGTGCGCACCACCCGCGGATCGCCGGGTAGCGCTCGAGCGGAAAACCGCCTTCCTCGGCTACATGTGTGTATGCGTATAGACCGATGTCGGCGAGCGTGTAGCGGTTCGCCACCAGATAGTCCCGGTCGGCGAGCCCCCGCTCGAGAACGTCGAGCGCCGCAAAGCCAAGACGGCGTTTATCGGTGAGCTTCTCGCCGAGCTCCGCCTCGGTCTTGTGCAGCGAGTGCAGCCAGAAGCGCACGGTCGCGACGTTGGGCTCGAGGTTGTACTGCTCGAAGCATAGCCACTGCCACATCCGCGCCCGGTCGAGAGCATCCGTGGGGATCAGTGCCGAGCCATCGGCCAGATAACTGATGATTGCGTGGCTCTCCCACAGGTAGCCCTTGCCCGGGATCTCGAGCACGGGGATCCGGCCGTTCGGATTCTTCGCGAGGAACTCCTGCGTCCTCGAGCCACCCTTTAGGATGTCGACCTCGACGAGCTCGTGAGGCAGTTCGAGCTCGCGGAGCACGAGCCGCACCTTGTAACCGTTTCCGGACGGCAGATAGTCATAGAGCCGGTAGGTCATGTCTCGAGCGTCTCCTTGCCTTTCTGGATCGCGAGCGCGCCGCTGCGCACGACTTCGAGCACCTCGCCGTGGGCGCCGGCATCCGCGACGAAGCGGCTGATGTCCGCTTCGCTGCTGGTGAGCTCGATCGTGAAGCTGTCTGCCGCGTCCCACAGCACACGGCCGCCCGCGCGCTGTGCGGCGGCCCAGAGCTTGCCGACCTGCGTAGCGCGGGCCTTCACCTTGATGAGCAGCAACTCGCGCTCGAAGTGCTCCTCGCGCGTGACGTCCTCGACGTCGACGACGTCGACCAGCTTGAGGAGCTGGCTCGAGATCTGATGTATGACCGCGTCGCTGCCGGTCGTCACCAGCGTCAGGCGCGAGACCGCCGGATCGTCAGTGGGAGCGACGGACAGCGATTCGATGTTGTATCCGCGCGTGGAGAACATTCCGGCGACGCGGCTCAGAGCGCCGACCTCGTTCTGCATCGTCACCGAAATGATGTGTCGCACGCATCGAGCTTACACAAAGCGGCTGCTGCGGTGCTGCCGCATCGGCCGGCGCCGGCATCGGGAAATGCGACCTCGGGGATGATCAGCGGCGGCGGGTCCGGCGACGCACGAGCGGAGCCGAGGCGCCGACGAACAGTCCAAGCAGCATCAGGCCCGCCGTGCCGGGCTCCGGCACGGAGCGGATCTGCGTCAGCTCGAATTCCAGCTCCGGATTGGTGAGATCCTCGTCGAGGTCCTCCTGGACGAAGATCAGACCCACGCCCGGGGCGTAGTACTTGAACTCGCGCGCGTCCGGCTCGAGGTCGGTCGTCTCGAATACCTGCAGGACGTTCTCGAAGGTCCCGATATCGAGTGCCAGCTCATCGATGAACGCGAAGATCGTCCCCTGGTCCATCGCCTCGTCGTTCGGCGCGTGCTCCTGGAAGTAATTGAAGTCGATGGTCGGATCCGCCGGCATGATGAAGCCGGGCAGAGCTCCGTTCTCGCCGGCCTTCCAAGCGCCCTCCATGGTCGTACCGATGAGGGTGCCGTCCTCATCGTATTCGAATTTCTTCACGTCCTCGCCGAGGTACCAGACGTTACCCATCGTGTCCTGGGCAAAGTAGTCTTTGGTCTCCTCGACCAGCAGCCCGTCCTCAAACTCACGGTCCAGCTGGATGAACGTCTGCACACCCGCGATCACCAGCCCCGGCCCGGTGTTGGTGTGCTCGAAACGCTCATCGACGGGCCCGTCCTCGTCGCTGCCGCTGTAGACGTAGGTGCGGGTGTCGGTCATTGGGAAATACGGGTTGTCGATCAGCTGCGTCGGATCGAAGTTCGCGGCCGAGAAGGCAGGCAGCTCCGTAGCCGCCGCCGGCCACGACACCATGAAGGCGGTGGCAGTCGCCGCTAGCAGGGAAGTAATGAACGGTCGCATAGCGAAGCCCTCCACCAGCTGACACGCGGTGACCTATGTAAAGCAAGATCCGTGCCCACGGCGAAACCGACCGAAAATCAGCCCGCTTGCGACCGGTCCGTCGCGCCGACAACCGGATTCCGTCAACTAGTTCGACGCCCCGGCGAGTCGTTTCCTTCTCGACGCGGCCCGATGGACGATGGTCGCCGGCCTCGTTCGCTGCTAGTCTCGTTGCAACGCAACACGAAGTATCTGCCGCCACGCTCGGGTTTCCGGTGAACCACCAGCAGGCCATCGCCGCCTCAGACATCCATCCAAAGGCCGGACAAACGCTTTCCGGTGCCGACACGATTGTCCAGGTACTCGCCGACGAGGGCGTGGACGTCGTCTTTGGCTATAGCGGCGGCGCAATCCTCCCGACCTACGACGCGATCTTCCGCTACAACCAGGAGCGAGTCGGGCGCGAGGACGTGCGTCCGATGCCTCTGATCGTCCCGGCGAACGAGCAGGGCGCCGCCTTTATGGCGGCGGGCTACGCGCGGGCGAGCGGGCGCGTGGGGGTGTGCCTGGTCACTTCCGGTCCCGGTGCAACCAACACCGTGACCCCGGTGCGCGACTGCGCGGCGGACTCCGTGCCGATCGTCGTGATCTGCGGCCAGGTACCCACCGCCGCGATCGGCACCGACGCCTTCCAGGAAGCGCCGGTGGCCAACATCATGGGCGCGGTCGCGAAGCACATCTTCCTCGTCACCGATCCCGAGCGCCTCGAGGCGACCGTGCGCACTGCGTTCGAGATTGCGCGCACCGGCCGTCCGGGTCCGGTCGTCATCGACGTGCCGAAGGACATCCAGACCTGGCAAGGGCCATTCCGCGGCGCCGGTCAGCTGTCGATACGCGGTTACCGGCAGCGCATGTCGGATCTCGTCGAAAATGTGCTCGACGAGCCCGCTTGCAGCGAGTTCTTCGCGATGCTCGGCCAGGCCGAGCGGCCGCTCATCTACGCGGGCGGCGGTGTGATTCACGGCAACGCAGCCGCGGCACTGCGTCGTCTTGCGACCGAGCTTGAGCTGCCGGTGGTTACGACGCTGATGGGCATCGGCGCCATCGACACGAGTCACCCGCTCTCGATGCGGATGCTCGGCATGCACGGCGCGGCCTTCGCCAATTACGCGGTGGACGACTGCGACTTCCTGATCGCGGTGGGCGCGCGCTTCGACGACCGGGTTGCAGGCGCGCCGGACCGCTTTGCCCGCAACGCGAAATGGATCGCACATCTCGATGTGGACGCCTCGGAGATCGGCAAGGTCAAGCGAGTGCAGTGGAGTCATGTCGGCGTGCTGTCCGCGGCGCTGGAGGCGCTGCGCACGTACGCCGGTCGGTCCGGTTTCCGACATGACCGGACGGCCTGGCGCGGCCATCTCGAGGAGCTGCGGCGCGCGCACGCGATGAATTACGACCGCGCGAGCCCGCTCATCCAGCCGCATTACGTGATCGAGGAGCTCAATCGGCGGACGCGCGGCGAGGCGATCATCACGACGGGCGTCGGCCAGCACCAGATGTGGGCGGCGCAGTACTTCGACTTCCGGGAGCCACGACTGTGGTTGACCTCCGGCAGCATGGGGACCATGGGCTTCGGTCTGCCGGCCGCGATCGGCGCGCAGTTCGCCCGTCGCGACCGGCTGGTGATCGACGTCGACGGTGACGCGAGCGTGCGGATGAACGTGGGCGAGCTAGAGACCGTCACGACCTACGATCTGCCCATCAAGGTCCTGGTGATGAACAACCACGGCGACGGCATGGTCCGGCAGTGGCAGAAGCTCTTCTTCAAGGGAAGGATGTCGGCGAGCGACAAGTCGCTGCACAAGAAGGACTTTGTCGCCGCCGCGCGCGCGGACGGCTTCCGGTACGCCGAGCGGCTGGAGCGCAAGGAAGACGTGCCGCGCATGGTCGCGGAGTTCATCGATTTCCCGGGTCCCGCGTTCCTCGAAGTGATCATCGATCGTGACGCCGGCGTCTATCCGATGGTCGGCCCCGGCCAGAGCTACGAGGAGATGATTACCGGGGATCACATCGCATCGCGCACGAAGGCGGAGCCACGCGAGCCGGACGAGTCGGAGATGTTTTGACGCCGCGGCGCCGCGCCAGTGGCTGAGGCCGATTCGACCGCTCCTGCCCCGCGCGAGACCATGCGCGACCCGCGCCACGGGCCACGCGGCAGCCCGACCTTCGCGGACGCCGCACGCTTCTGGATCAAGCTCGGCCTGATCTCCTTCGGCGGTCCCGCCGGGCAGATCGCAATCATGCATCGCGAGCTGGTCGAGCGCCGCGGCTGGGTGGACGACGCGCAGTTCACCGGGGCGCTCAACTTCTGCATGCTGCTGCCCGGTCCCGAGGCGATGCAGCTCGCGATCTACATCGGCTGGAAGCTGCATGGAATGCGCGGCGGCCTCGTGGCGGGTCTGGCGTTCATCGGCCCCGCGATCGCACTGCTGCTTGGCTTGTCCTGGGTCTATGCGGCCCACGGGCAGGTCCCGGCGATCGCGGGACTGCTGAGCGGGCTCAAGGCCGCGGTCGTCGCGCTGGTGCTCCAGGCGATGCTGAAAATCGGGAGACGTGCGCTTCGCGGTCCGCTGCATGTGATGCTCGCGATCGGCGCATTCGCGGCGCTGCAGTTCCTGCACGTGCCGTTCCCGCTGATCGTGCTGGGCGCCGGTGTGATCGGCCTGGTCACCAGCGCGCGAACGACGCCATCGGCACCGCCCCTCGCGGCGGCGGCTCGCGCGGGCGCGCCGCTCAAGGTGCTGTCCGTGGGGCTGCTGCTGTGGGTAGTGCCCCTGCTCGCGTGTGGTGCAGCGCTCGGATTCGACTCGCTCTGGAGCCGCCTGTATCTCTTCTTCACCCAGGCGGCGCTCGTTACCTTTGGCGGCGCCTATGCCGTGCTCGGCTACGTAACGCAGCACCTGGTGGGAGACCTGGCCTGGCTTACGGCCGAGCAGTCAGTGACCGGGCTCGCGCTCGCGGAGACCACCCCTGGACCGCTGATTATCGTCCTGCAGTTCATGGGCTTCATGGCTGGATGGAACCAGCCCGCGCCGCTGGCGCCGGACCTGGCCGCCGTGCTCGCCGCGCTGCTCGCGGCGTGGGCGACGTTCCTGCCGTCCTTCGTGTTCATCTTTCTCGGCGCGCCGTACGTCGAGCGGATCACGGCCGAGCCGCGCGTCGCGGGCGCACTCGCGGCAATCACGGCGGCGGTCGTCGGCATCATCGCCACGCTCGCGCTTCTGTTCGCCCGCGTGGTGCTGCTGCCGAACGGGATCGCGGCTGCGCCCGACTGGGGCGCGATCGGGATCGCCGTCGCTGTCTGGCTGCTGCTGACGCGGACGCGCGTCGATCTGCCCTGGATCCTCGCTGCCGCCGCCGGCGCCGGCTTCCTCCTCCACTGACGTCCGGGCCTACCGGGCGAGCAGGGCGTCGATCTTTGCCGCAAACGTCTCGTACGGCGCTACCCCCGAGAAGCTCTCGCCGACGAACTCCCCATTGACCAGGTGACCGATGACGAACGAGGGAGTCGAGGAAAGACCGTTGGACATCGCGAGCCGCATGTCCGATCGCACCGCCTGCAGCTGACGCCCATCGCGACGGCAGGCGTCGAACCGGTCGATGTCGAGCTTGAGCTCTCTGGCGAGCTCCTCCCAGGGCTCGGTGCCCAGGCGCCGCTGGGCGGCGAAGACGGCGTGCCGATACTCCCAGTAGTGACCCTGCTCTCCGGCGCAACGCGCGGCAACGGCGGCAGTCTCGGCATGGGCGTGCATCGGGAGCGGCAGATCGCGCGAGGCGTAGCGGATCTTGCCCGTGTCGATATATGCAGCCTTCAGCCGCGGAAAGGTCTGGGAGGCGAACTGCGCGCAATAGGGACACTGCAGGTCCGTGAACTCGATGACAAGGACCTCTGCGTCGGCGCGCCCGACCATATTGAACTCGGGCGTCGATTCGGTCACCGTCGCAGCCGGAGCGGGCGCCTGCTGAGCCGGTGCCTGCGCGCAGGATCCGGTAAGCGCGACGATCAGGAGCTGCACCAGGCGCCGTGCGGGCAGTAGCATGGGCTATCCAGGGAAGTGTCGGACGACGGTAGCATGAAGTATCTGCACACTATGGTGCGAGTCAGCGATCTTGCCCAATCGCTCGCGTTCTATTGCGACGCTCTCGGCCTGCGCGAGCTGCGGCGCCACGACAACGAGTCCGGCCGCTACACGCTGGTGTTTCTCGCGGCGCCGGGCGACGACGACGCGCAGGTCGAGCTCACCTCGAACTGGGACCCGGAGGCCTACGGGATTGGCCGCGCGTTCGGACACCTCGCGTACGCGGTCGACGACATCTACGCCACCTGCCAGCGGCTCATGGATCACGGCGTCACGATTAACCGGCCGCCGCGCGACGGCCGCATGGCGTTCGTTCGCTCTCCGGATTCCATCTCGGTCGAGCTGCTGCAGAAAGGCGCGGCGCTGCCGCCGCGGGAACCGTGGGCGACGATGCCGAACGTCGGAACCTGGTGACTGTTCCGCCGCCGCGCGCATTGAGCGTCGCGGGCGGCGGTTGATGGCACCAGCGCGGGCGATTCAGAATCGTGCGCCGACGATCCGCGGTTCGGGCACCAGCTCGACGCTGAATCGCGCACGCACGGACTCAGCGACCTGGCGGGCGAGCGCGAGCAGCTGCTGGCCGGTGGCTCCGCCGTAGTTGACGACTACCAGCGCATGCCGGCTCGAGATGCCGGCGTCGCCCTCGCGATGTCCGCGCCAGCCGCAAGCCTCGATCAGCCAGGCAGCGGACAGCTTACGGCGGTCGGGCGCGCCCGTTGCATAGCTCGGCAAGCCGGGATTCGCTGCGATCAGGTTCTGCGCGACGTCCGTCGGCACGACGGGATTCTTGAAGAAACTACCGGCGTTGCCGATCACGGCCGGATCCGGAAGCTTGCGCCGCCGGATGCGGCGGATGGCGGCGGCGATCTCTACCGTCGAGGGCTCGTTGCCGGCAGTTGATCCGAGCTCTGTTCGCACACCGGGATAGTCGAGACGCGGCTCGCGCCGCCGCGGCAGCCGGAGCTCGAGCGCGGTGACGATCCAGCGGTCGACCTCGCGCTTGAACCGGCTGTCGCGGTAGGTGAAGCCGCAGTCGTCGCGCGCAAGCGTGACCGTGCGCCCGGTGCTTCGATCCCAGGCCTCGACCGCCGTGACGAACTCGTCGATCTCCGTTCCATACGCACCGATGTTCTGGATTGGTGCCGCACCGACGCGACCGGGAATGAGCGCGAGGTTCTCGAGTCCGGCGAATCCTTTCGCAACACTCCAATCGACGAATCCATCCCAGCCGACCGCGGCCTCAGCGCGTACGTCCCCGATCGCGCCGTCATCCCGAAGCACTGCGACGCCAGTCGCCGCCTGTCGAAGTACGACACCCGGAAAGTCGCCGACGAACAGCACATTGCTGCCGTCCCCGATGCAGATGAGCGGCAGGTCCTTGATGCGTGTTTCAGCCAGCGCTGCGGGCAGCGCCTCCGCGTCCTGCACCGTGACCAGACAAGCGGCGCGCCCCTCCACACCAAAGGTATTGAACGCACGCAGCGAGACGTCAGCCTGCAGCGCATATCCGCGGCTCATGGCAGCGAGATTAGCGTCATGGGTGCCCCGATGGACATAATTGGCTGCAGACCGCAGGATCGGGTGCCGAGATTAAGTACAGTCGATCGCAGTCGTTGTGAGAGTTGAGTCACCGCGACCCGGCGCGCGTGCGCGGACAATTCGACCGCGAACAACAACGTGCACCGAGGTCCAATCATCGTGAGTCAGTCTTCCCGTGCCGCTGCCCGAATCACCGCCCTACCGAGCAGGAACTCCGCCGCCGTGACCGTTCATCTGCGACGGATGTACGTCGACTGCCGCTACGGCCAGCTGCACGTGCACTCCGCCTTTCCTTCGAGCGGAGGGTTCGACGAGCTGACGCCGCTCGTATGTCTCCCCCCGGCACCGCTGACCGGCGGCCTGTTCAAGCCGTTCCTCGCCGAAATGGGCCGCGACCGCAGCGTCTATGCGCCGGATGCGCCGGGCTGCGGCGAATCGGACAGGCCCGAGGCGGCGCCCTCGGTTCACGACTACGCGCAGGCTTATGGCGACCTGATCGACACGCTCCGGCTGCGACAGGTCGACGTGCTGGGCTACCAGTCGGGTTCCCTTTCGGCGATCGAGTTGGCCGTCGCCCGGCCCGAGCAGGTGCGACGCGTGGTGCTGGTCGGCGTGCCGGCCTTCGATGCGCGCGACCGCGAAGGGTATGCCAGCCGTCCCTGGCCGGCGCGGCCGCGCGAGGACGGATCGCATCTGATCGAGGAGTGGCAGCGGATCCGCCGTGCACGCGGGCCGGGCGCCTCGCTTGCGCGTCTGACCGCGGATCTCGGCTGTGGATTGCGGGCTGGGGACGAGGCGAGCTGGGGGCCGGCCGCCGCCGCGCATTACACCGCGGGTGAGCGTCTGCCCTTGCTCCGCCAGCCGGTGCTGGTGCTGCGCCCGCACGATGAGTTCTGGGACATGACGGCCCGCACCGAGCCGCTGCTGCGCGACGCGCGCCGCATCGACATGCCCGAGTGCGACGGCAGCCTGTTCGATACGAGGTCCGGCGACCTGGCTCGCGACGTCAGCGCGTTCCTCGATCGCTGAGCGAGGCTGCGCCTGCCGCGCCTGATGGCGTCGGCGAGCGCAGCAGCAGCACAAGTCCAAGCCCCGCGAGCAGCGGCATTGTCGCGACGTTGAGTCGCGTCCAGCCGAGCGCATGGACCGCCGGGCCCGCGAGCAGCGATGCGATCGCCTGGACGCCGAACACCGAGAAGTCGTTGACCGCCTGCGCGCGGTAACGCTCCGCCGGCCGGTAGCAGCCGGTGAGGAGCGTAGTTCCGGCGACGAACAGCAGATTCCAGCCGAGGCCTAGCAGGACCAGCCCCCACCAGTAGTGCGCGAGCGCTCGGCCCGAGCCGTCGACGATCACGGAGACCGTCATCAGGGCGAGTCCGACGAGCATGCCTGCCCGGATGCCAATCCGTGCGATCAGCCGGCCGCTGACCAGCGACGGCCCGTACATCGCAAGCACATGACTCTGGATCACCCAGGCCGTGTGCGTGTCGGAGTAGCGATCGTGGACATGCATGCTGATCGGTGTCGCGGTCATGATGAAGCTCATCACCGAGAAGGCGACCACCGACGCGGCGACGGCCACGAGAAACGCAGGTTGTCGGACGACCACGGCGAGCGGGCGGGCTTCGCCGCCGGCTGCAGTGGTCGGCACCTCCGCGGCGCGATAGCGCGTCAGCACCGCCGCCGACGCGATACAAAGCATCGCGACCAGCAGGAACGATCCTGCGTACTCGTGCCCCGGTAAGAGGTCCTTGCAGACCAGCGCGAGCTGCGGCCCGACCACCGCGGCGGCGAGCGTTCCGAGCATCAACGTGGCGATCGCGCGGCTCGCGTCGGCCGCGGAAACGCTTTCCGCGGCGGCGAAGCGCTGCTGTTGCTGGAATGCGAGATTCGCGCCGAGCGCGAGCGAGCCCGCGCACAGCAGGATGAAGCTCGTAACGACGATGGCCCGGGCGATGACGAGCGCGGCAACGGCGGCCAGCAGAACGCTCGCGATGAAGGCGCGGCGCCGGCCGAAGCGCTGCATGGCGAGCGCCGCCGGGACCGTCGCGAACGCGACACCGACGATTACGAGTGACAGGGGCAGCGTCGCGAGCTGCGGCGCCGGCGCGAGCTCGCTGCCCACGATCCCGCCGAGCAGGAACATGGTCATCATCCCGGCGGCCGAGAGACCCTGCGCCAGGGCAAGAATTCGAACGGTGTGCATGCGCTCAGATGATCCGCTGCCAGCTGTAGGCGCAGAACAGCCCGACGGCTCCGCAGCTCACGAGCCACTCGAGGGCGCTGGCCAGTACGTAGCGCGTGGGCACGCGGAGCCTCAGCCTGAGCGAGAGCAGCGCCGGCAAGGCGACACCGCTCCAACAGAGCAGACCGAACGCCACCCCCACCAGGTACCAGGGGATGTGCACGAGCGCGATCAGGCTCCAGCCTGCCCAGAACAGCACGCCCTGCAGTGCGCCGGCGGCGGCATGCCCGGCCGCGCCGGCAAGCAGCGCCTGCAGGGATTCGCCATCGGCTGCAAGTGGCGCCGGCAACCCTGGATTGCGCAGCAGCGCCAGGGAGACCATGCCGCTCCACAGGACCCCGACCAGACCGCCACAGGCGCCGGCGAACAGGCTCATCATGAGCTCGATGCGCGGCATGGACGGACGCTCTGGCCGGCCGCGGATCAGAGCTTGCGCTGCAGCGCGAGGGCCAGCCGATCGATCTCGGAGGAATCGCTGTACGCGTGCAGGCTGACGCGCAGGGCATCGAACGCGCCACGATGCGCGACGTGCCGCAGCACGACGCCGTCCTCGGCGGCAAGCGCCGCGGCTAGCGCGGCGTGGTCGCGATTCGGGACTGCGAACGAAACGATGCCCGCCCAGAGCGACGGATGTGTCGGCGTGAGAAAGACGAGTCCGGGCAGACCGGCGAGTCGCATCCTGAGATAACTGACGAGCTCGCGGACACGCGCCCCGATGCGGCCCCGGTTCACGGCTTGCTGGAATTCGATTGCGATTCCCACGCCCTCGAGACCCGGCCCCCGCAGCCGGCTTCCCTGGCCGTACTTGGCCTGGGTCTCGGGCCACGCGTCATACGGCAGCTCGACCGTCGGCGGCACCGCGCCGAAGCGATCGGCGGCGTCCCAGCCCGTGGGCCGCTCGACCGTGAGCGGCCAGAGCCGGCCTCGCAGGTCGCGACGCACGTACAGCGCGCCGGTGCCGGCGCCGGCGTTGAGCCACTTGTGAAAGCAGGTCGCATACGCGTCACAGTCGAGTTCGGCGATGCGGGGTTCGATCTGGCCGGGTGCCTGCGCGCCGTCGACGACGCTCAATATGCCCTTGGCGCGCGCGAGTGCGCAGAGCTCGCGGACCGGCATTACCGTCCCGTCGGTGTACTGCACGTGCGAGAAGAGCAGCACGCGGGTCTGCGGGGTAATCGCGCCGGCGAACTTGGTGACGATCGCTTCCGGCGCGGCCGCGACGCCGTCCGGCGCCAGCTGCGTCACCTTGAGACCGCGCCGCTTCGCTTCGAGCAACCACGGATAGATGGCGGTCGGATGATCGTGGGTGGTGGTCAGGATCTCGTCGCCCGGCTGCAGGTCGAGGCCACGGGCGACGATCGTCAGGCCCTCCTGCGTTCCGCCGGTGAAGACCAAGTCCTCGCCCGCGGCGCCGAGAAACGCGCCGATCGTGCCGAGGTGCGCGCGGATCGTGTCGAAGGCCAGCGCCGAGTCCTGGTAGCGCTGGAAGTCGGCGCTCTGCCGCTCCCGGCTGCGGTACTCCTGCGCCATGACCGCGCGTAACGTCGGGCCGAAGCGTGCGGTATCGAGCCATGCGAGCCCCGGATCGAGCACCAGCTGTGCGCGCATCCATTGCCAGAGCTCGCGCGATACGTACGGGACGTTGCCAGGGGAAAAGGTGGCCGCACCCGTCATCGCCGGCGCGAGTGAACTTACGCCGAGCGCGCTGAGGAAGAACCTGCGCGAATGCTGTCGTGTCATGTCTCGATTGTTCCAGCCGGCACGCCGCGCGGCGGGCGCGCGCAGTATGCAGGCTCGCTGCTCAAAGTTGAAGCAAGCCCGGTCGGGGATGCCTGACTTTTCTCGGCGCAAAAAGGGCGAGCATCCCGCAGGGACCGCGCGCTTCCTGCTAACTTAGCCGTCGGTCAGGTGGTGGGCCCGCATGCAGGAAAGCTACATCGAACGCATTCTCAAGGCGCGCGTCTACGAGGTCGCCGTCGAAACCCCGCTCGAGGAGGCGCCGCGCTTGTCGCGGCGGCTCGGCAACCGCGTGCTGTACAAGCGCGAAGATCTCCAGCCCGTATTTTCCTTCAAGCTGCGCGGTGCCTACAACCGCATCGCGCACCTGTCGGACACGGTCGCGGCGCGGGGTGTGATCTGCGCCTCCGCGGGTAATCACGCGCAGGGCGTGGCGCTCGCGGCGCGCCGTCGCGGCATACCCGCCGTGGTAGTGATGCCGCGCACGACGCCCGAGATCAAGGTGCAGTCCGTGGTGGACCTCGGCGCGGAAGTCGTGCTGCACGGCGATGACTTCGATGCAGCGTACGAGTACGCGACCGGGCTCGAGCGCAGCCGCACGCTGACCTTCATTCACCCGTTCGACGATCCGGACGTGATCGCAGGCCAGGGCACGATCGGTGTGGAGATCCTGCGACAGCACTCCGGGCGGATCGACGCGGTGTTCGTGCCGATCGGCGGCGGCGGGTTGATCGCCGGAATCGCCGCCTACGTCAAGACGCTCTATCCGAAGATCCGCATCGTCGGGGTCGAGCCCGAGGACGCGGCGAGCATGCAGCGGTCGGTCGCGGCCGGGCAGCGCGTCACGCTCGACCGTGTCGGAATCTTCGCCGACGGCGTCGCGGTGCGGCGCGCCGGAGAGGAGACCTTCCGTCTCGTGCAGCGCTACGTCGACGAGATCCTGCTGGTCAACACGGACGAGATCTGCGCGGCGATCCAGGACATCTTCGAGGACAACCGCACGATCGCCGAGCCCGCCGGCGCGCTGGCGGTCGCCGGTATCAAGCGCTACGTGGCGCGCGAATCCTGCACCGGTGCGACGCTGATCGCGATCAACAGCGGCGCCAACATCAACTTCGACCGGTTGCGCCACGTCGCGGAGCGGGCCGACCTGGGCGCCGGGCGCGAGGCGCTGTTTGCGGTCGAGATTCCCGAGCAGCCGGGCAGCTTTCTGAGGTTCTGCCAGGTGATCGGTCAGCGCAGCGTCACTGAGTTCAACTACCGGTATTCGGATGCGGCGACCGCGAGGATCTTCGTCGGGCTGGCGCTGTCGGACGGGCGCCGCGAGAAGCAGCAGTTGCTCACGATGGTGGCCGAGGCGGGTTTCAAAGTCGTCGACATGAGCGACGACGAAATGGCAAAGCTGCACGTGCGGTACATGGTCGGCGGCCATGCGCGCGAGCTCACGCACGAGCGGCTGTTTCGCTTCGAATTTCCCGAGCGCCCCGGCGCCCTGCTCAAGTTTCTCGAGGCGATCGGCTCGCGCTGGAACATCAGCCTGTTTCATTACCGCAACCACGGTTCGGATCACGGCCGGGTGCTGGCCGGCGTGCAGGTGTCGCCAGCGGACGCTGGCGATTTCGCGCTTCATCTGCGCGAGCTGCACTACCCGTACGTAGACGAGACGGCGAACCCTGCCTACCGGATGTTTCTCGGGAGCTGAGACTGAATACCTATCGGCCGCGGCGTGCGCCCGAAGGAGAAGTTCGCGCGGTGCGCGGGCTCGCGGTGCACCTGACGCGGTGGCCGGGCCGGGGACCGGAGCCGTGGCTGCTGCTCCATGGCTGGATGGATACCGGTGCCACTTTCCAGTTCCTGGTCGATGCTCTGCGGCCGGAGCGATCGCTGATCGCACCCGACTGGCGCGGCTTTGGCGCAAGCGCATGGCCGGCCGACGGCTACTGGTTCCCCGACTACTTCGCGGATCTTGACGCGCTGCTCGACCTGCTGTCGCCGCAGGCCCCCGTCACGCTGGTCGGTCACAGCATGGGCGCAAACATCGCGATGATGTACGCCGGTCTCCGCCCGGAGCGGGTTCGCACGCTGGTGAGCATCGAGGGATTCGGCCTGCCACGGACGCGGCCCGAACAGGCACCCGCCCGCTACCGCACGTGGCTCGACGAGCTGCGTGAAACGCCCGTCTTCGCGCGTTTTCCGTCGCACGCCGCGTTCGTGCAGTACCTGCAGAAGCGCAGCCCGCGGCTGCCGGCGGAGCGTGCCGAGTTCGTCGCGCATGCCTGGGCGACCGGGGCGCCGGACGGCGGCACCCGGATGCGCGCCGATCCACGACACAAGCGCGTCAATCCCATCCTGTACCGCCGCGAGGAGGCCGAAGCGTGCTGGCGCGAGATACGCGCCCCGCTGCTGTTCGTTGCGGGGATGGATTCCGATCACGCCCGGCGCTACACGGATGACCCCTCGCTCGACGGAATGCGTGAGCTCATACAGCGCTTCACGCTCGTCACGGTCGCGAACGCGGGACACATGGTGCACCACGAGCAGCCAGAGGCCGTTGCCGCGGCGATCGAGCAGTTCATGGACTCGCTCGACCAGACAACCCCCGCGCTGAGCTGAATCCGCGACCGGTCGCATCAGCCGCGACGCGCGCCCGTCGGCTGGCGCGCCCACCTATAATCGCTCAACAACCGACAACGCCGATGACCGACACGAACAAAACCATCGCCCGCTGGTTCGCCGAGCTGCGGACGACCGCCGGTTCGGCGCTTGGCGCCGCCGCCTGGCTCGCGCCGCAACCCGCGGTTGCAGCGGCGGCGAGTCTGCACGGCGACCCGCGCTTTGAGCGCGTTGTTGCGCGGCTGTGCGACATGAGCAGCGGCAGGACGAGCTGACGTGCGCCGGCCGAGCTCGATGACGGCGCCGCTCGCGCTGCTGGCACTGGTGGGTGCAGGGCTGGTCTGGTCGGGTATCGGTCCCTACGACCGGACGACCTGGTGGCTCGAGGTGCTGCCGGTGCTGTTGGCCTTGCCGATACTGGCATTCACTGCACGGCGCTTTCCGTTGACGCCGCTCGTGTATACGCTGATCGCGATCCATTGCCTGATCCTGGTCCTGGGCGGTCACTACACGTATGCGCGCGTGCCGCTTGGGTTCTGGATGCAGGACTGGTTCGACTTCTCACGCAACCACTACGACCGGATCGGGCATCTGATGCAGGGTTTCGGACCGGCGATGATCGCGCGCGAGCTGCTGCTGCGGACCTCGCCGCTCAAGCCCGGGAAATGGCTGTTCGCACTGGTAACGCTCGGCGTCCTCGGCGTCAGCGCCTTCTACGAGTTCACAGAGTGGTGGGCAGCACTCGCCGGCGGCGAGGCGGCCGACGCGTTCCTCGGCACGCAGGGCGATCTGTGGGACACACAATGGGACATGTTCCTTGCGTTCTGCGGCGCCGTCGCAGCGCAGGTATTTCTGTCCCGTCTGCACGACCGGCAGCTCGCAGCGCTCCAGGACCGTCCCGCCGCCGCGGCTTATCGTCCCGTCTTCGAGGAGTAGCGACTTGCAGCTGCCAAGGGCACGACCGGTCACCTATGTCTGGGCGCGGCGCATCGCGATCTCCATCGTCGGCGGCACCGTGCTCCTGATCGGCGTCGCGATGCTCGTCCTGCCGGGGCCGGGTCTGGTCGTGATCCCGCTCGGACTCGCCATCCTCGGCATCGAGTACGCCTGGGCGCGGGTGTGGCTGCGCAAGGTCAAGTCGCGGACCGCCGACATGATCGGCGCGATCCGGCGCAACACACCCTTCATGCGATGGGACGACCGCGACTGATCACGTCTCCGACCGTCCGAATGGCTCCAGCCGTGTTCCCTCAGGGCATAGGTTCGTCGAGGAGAAGTGCGCGCGCGAACTTGACCGGTGGCGAGCCGAGCGCAAGCAATCGGTCGTGATATGACTTGAGGTCGAACCGGTCACCCGCACGCGCCTCGGCCTCGCGGCGCAGGTCAGCGTGCTCCTGGTAGCCTACAAAATACGTCGGCAGCTGCGCGGATGTCAGCTGCGCCCGCACCCACTTGCCAGCGGCCTCACGCTCCTCCTGGAAGCCCGTCTCGGTCATCAGCTTCATCGCCTGCTCGCGTGTCATCCCGTCGACGTGGATCGCCGAGTCCATGATCGCATTGGTCACTCCGCGCAGGTACCACTTGAGCTGGATCAGCCGCATCAGCGGATCGTCGCGGCGGAACCCCTCGTCGATCATCACGCGCTCGGAATACACCGCCCAGCCCTCGACGAAGGGCCCCGAGGCGAGCAGCGCGCGCAGCACCGACGGGTAACGGTTGGAATGCGCGATCTGCAGGTAGTGCCCCGGCATCGCCTCGTGCATTGTCAGCTCGGCGATCGAGCGGCTGTTGTACTCCCGCAGGAACGAGGTGACCTGTTCCTCGGACCAGTCTTCGGGAATCGGCGAGACCGCATAAAACGTGCGCTGGCCACGGTCGAGTGGTCCGGGCGAATCGCAGTAGGCCACGGCCACCCCGCGCTGGAACTCAGGCATCAGGATGATCTCGAGCGGCTCCGACGGCACGCTGACGAAATCGCGCGCGCGGACGAACGCCGTGGTCTCCGTCACCGTCGCGCGCGCTGCCTCGACGACGCCGTCGCGCGCCGGCCGTTCGGCGTACGCGAGCTCGAGCGCAGCGGCGATGGCGGCCTGCTGTTGGGCGTTCGTCGGCGCCGTGGGAGTCGGCGGTGCGGCCGCGCGCCCGGCGAGCACGGTGCGCGCCACCTCGTACATCGCGCCGCGTGTGTCCTTCACCGCCGCGTCGGCGCGGCGACGGATCTCGGCGCGCGAGAGCGGCGAGACGAGCGCAAAGGCCAGCTTCTGGTCGTAGAGCTCGGCGCCGATGCGGAACTCACCGCGCGCCGCGGGCTTGAGCTCCGACTCGAGCCACTTCTGGTGCGCCTGCACGGCGGCGCGCGCGCCCTCGATCGCGCGCCGGAGTCGCGCCTGGTCCGCCTCGGACAGCGTGCCGAGCTGCAGTACGATCAGCTCATCGATGAGCGAGAGCACACCGGGGCTCTGCTTCACGGCGGTTTCGGCATGGATCGCCGGCACGCGCGCTGGATCCAGGTTGGCGCGCATCTGCTCGAGCAGCCGCGGGAGCTTCTCCAGACGTGCGGTCGCCGCCGACAGCCGCTGTGGCAGCGGCGCATAGTCGCGCGCGAGCAGCCCGTACAGCGACTGGCCGGCGAGCTGCGTGTAGACCAGCGGGTCCCAGGACCAGTCGCGCAGGCGCTCGTCGCTCCAGATCTGGTAGCGCAACTGGCTGTCGAGCATCGCCGCATCGACCTGGTTCGGGCGCGTGAGTCGGCTGCGATCGAGCGCCGAGATCCCGGCCAACAGCCCACGTGCCCAGGCGATGGTGCGCGCGCGGCCCGCCGCACTCATGTCCTCGAGCTCCCCGTCGAACCGGTGATCACCGAGCTGCGTGGCTGCTACGGGCGAGTAGCGGCCGAACTCCTCCACGTAGCGCGCGGCGGCGGCCTCGAAGCGCGCGTCGACCTCCGCGGCCGGGGCTGCCGCAGGCTCGGCATGCGCGCTGAAGACAAGTGCCAGTACTGACAGCAGCAGTCCGCGTGCGGGGTCGACCTTCGAGCGCGGCAACTCCTGAAAGTAGTACCGAATCGATTTGTATTTGTGAGTCATGCTGGCCCGGTTTCGATTCTACAGTTGCCAGCAGTTTGCCACGAATTTCCGCGGTCGCGGCGCGCGGCATCTGTGCGGGCGTCGGCTGCGATATGCTCTGCCGCACATGAAATCAACAGCGACGGGCGCGGCGCGATGACGGCGCACGGCGCCGCTCGTCTTGCGGTCCTGCGCAACCGCGATTTCAGCCTGTATCTCGTCGCGCGACTGCTCGGCACGCTTGCGGTGCAGATGCAGACGGTCGCGGTCGGCTGGCAGGTGTACGAGGTTACGCGTGATCCGCTCGATCTCGGGCTGATCGGTCTGTCGCAGTTCCTGCCGTTCATCGCATTCATCCTGCCGGCAGGGCATCTCGCGGACAGCCGCGACCGGCGCCGTATCATCACGTTCTGCTACGCGCTCGAGTGCCTCTGCGCGCTGCTGCTGCTCGCGATCGCGCTGCGCGGCATGACCGAAGCTGCGCCGGTGTTCGCCGTCATGACGTTGTTCGGCGTTGCACGAGCATTCCAAATGCCGACCGGCCAGGCGCTGCTGCCGAACCTCGTGCCGCGCGAGCAGTTCGGCGTGGCGGTCGCAATCAACTCTTCCACCTGGCAGATCGCAACGATTGCCGGGCCAGCGCTGGGTGGCATCATCTACCTGGCCGGAGCGCCGGTCGTCTACGCGAGCGCGGCGGGCCTGTTCGCGGTCGCGATCGCGATGACGCTCCTGCTGCGCGCGGGCGGATCGCAGGGACGGCCGCGCGAGTCGGCGACGCTCGCGACCCTGCTCTCGGGTCTCAAGTTCGTACGCAGCCGCCGCGTGGTGCTCGGCGCAATTTCGCTCGACCTCTTCGCTGTGCTGTTTGGTGGCGCTACCGCGCTGCTGCCGGTGTATGCGGCCGACGTGCTTCACGCTGGTCCGGACGGACTGGGCTGGCTGCGCACGGCGCCGGCGATCGGCGCCGCGGCCTGCGGCATCGTGTTGAGCCTGCTGCCGATCACGCGGAGCGTCGGCCGCCACATGTTCGGCGGTGTAGTCGTGTTCGGTGCTGCGACGATCGTGTTCGGCCTCTCGACGAGCTTCTGGCTGTCGATGATCGCGCTGATCGCGATGGGCGCGGGCGACATGGTGAGCGTCTACATCCGCCACCTGCTCGTGCAGCTCGAGACGCCGGATGCGATCCGTGGACGGGTGAGCGCCGTCAATGCGGTGTTCATCGGCGCGTCGAACGAGCTCGGTGAGTTTGAGTCCGGCGTGACGGCCGCATGGTTCGGCACTGTCGCGGCCGTGGTGGTCGGCGGCTGCGCGACTCTCGCGGTGGCTGCACTTTGGGCACGCCTCTTCCCCGAACTCGCCACGATGGATCGTCTACCCGCCACGCCGATTGAAGGGGTGCCCGGGGCCTCTCCCGAAAGGTGACAACTGTATATCCGTACAGTATTCTTGAGTCATGCGGCGGGCGGATCGTGAGCTGGTGGTGAAGGGCCGGGGGGCGGCGTCGAACCCGGGCGGCCGGTTCGAATCAACTCGGGCGGAAGTCAGCGACGACGGTTGGGGCGCGCTCGAGGAAACGCCGCGCCGTGCCGACACCGTGCTGCAAATCGATCATCCCCGGAATGCGATCTCCCACAACACGTCGCCCGACGTGCCGTTCGATCAGTCCATCAACCCGTACCAGGGTTGCGAGCACGGCTGCATCTACTGCTTCGCGCGGCCCTCGCACGCCTACTGGAACCTGGGGCCGGGGCTGGATTTCGAGACGCGGATCTTTTACAAGCCCGGGCTCGCCCGGCTGCTCGACCGCGAGCTTCGAGCGAAGGGTTACGTGTGCAAGCCGATAAATCTAGGCGCGAACACCGATCCCTACCAGCCGGCCGAGCGTGAGCACGGCACGACCCGCGAGCTGCTCGAGGTGCTGCTCCTGCACCGGCACCCGGTGACCATCGTGACCAAGGCTGCCCTGGTCCTGCGCGACATCGATCTGCTGACGCAGCTCGCGGCGCAACGACTGGTCGCGGTCATGGTGAGCCTGACCACGCTCGACGACGAGTTGAAACGGACGCTCGAGCCGCGCGCCGCGGCGCCTGCGGCCCGGCTGCGTGTGATCGAGCGGCTGAGCGCCGCTGGAGTACCCGTCGGCGTGCTGCTGGCTCCGATCATCCCCGCGCTCAACGACCACGAGATCGAGCGGCTCGTTGAAGCCGCCGCGGCGGCGGGCGCGATCAGCGCGTCCTATCTGCCAGTGCGTCTGCCGCGCGAGGTCGCAGATCTCTTTACCGAGTGGCTACGCGCGCACTACCCGGACCGCGCCGACCGCGTGCTGGCGCTGGTGCGCGGAATGCGCGGTGGTCGCCTCAACGACCCGCGCTTCGGTCATCGCATGCGAGGCGAGGGCGAATATGCCGCGCTGCTGGCGCGCCGGTTCGAGGCGGCGGCGCGCCGGCACGGGCTCAACCGGCGGCGTGGCGCCGACCTTGACACGAGCCAATTCGTCGCCGATCCGGACGCACCGACTCAGGCGGAACTCTTCACATAAGCGAGGGCACTTACACACGCCGCACGCAGTCTTTGCGTGCGGAGTCTTGGGCGTATACTCGAATCGTTTTCGAATCTGGCAAGGTCGCGGCCGGGGTCAGCCGGCCGAGGGTTGAAGGCCATGAAAGTCCCCCACCGTGATCCGTGTCAACGCACCGGATGGCTGCTGCGTTTGCGCCCTGTGGCGGGTGCGGGAGCGCTCGCCTGGCTCGCATCGGGATGCATGACGTCGAAGATCGACGAGACGCGCCAGGTGGCGACGGCGATCCAGGCGAACGAAGCCATCGTCCTGCTGAAGAAGCCCCAGATCGAGGGCGTCGGAACGGAAGAGGAGTTTCTCGATTGCGTGCAGGAGAAACTCGGCGGCACGCTGATGCATCCGGAGGACGGCCAGTCGGGCCGCACCGCTCGGGCCGGCGACGGCGTCCCGTTCCGGATCTACGGCGAGCAGGAGTTTACCGACGCGATGTTTCCGTGGTTCGAGCCGAGCACTGCGCCCGGCAACGCGGCCGGGCTAAAGACGCTGCTGGCGAGACCCGGTGTCTCCGATCGGCTGAACCAGATCGGCGTCCGCTACATCGTCTGGCTCGATGGCAACACCAAGAAGTCGGACGGCGGCGGGAGCATCACGTGCGCGGCCGGGCCCGGCATGGCTGCCTGCATAGGTCTCGGCTGGTGGGAAAAGCAGTCGGACTACGTGGCCTCGGTCTGGGACATGCAAAACGTGACCGAGGTTGGCACCGTCACCACGGATGTCAGTGGCACCTCGGTCATCATCGGCGCGGTCGCTCCGATCCCGATCATCACGCCGGTGCGGGCCAAGGCCTGCACTCAGCTGTCGGAGCAGCTGCGCTCGTTCCTGTACGGGAACGATCTGGCGGTGGTTCCGGAAACGGCCGTCAGTGCACCGGCAGCGGCGGGTTCGACCGGCACGCATTGAACCCGGAACCCGACAGTGGGTTCCAAGCAGTTAGCAGGGACGTTCGGACCCGGCGTCCGACCCCCCGGGTGGTTCGCGCGAGGTCTATGTGATGAAGCCCCAGACAAGATTCTGGATACTCGGTTCTCTGGCCAGCCTGGTGGTCGTCGCCGGCTGCAAGACGGAGACCCAGACGTCGGGTATGCCGGCCCCGCCGTCTTCGTCACCCTCGTCCTCGCCGTCGTCACCTTCGTCCTCGCCCTCGTCCCCATCGTCCTCACCCTCGTCGCCGAGTTCGTCCGGCGGCAGCCCCGGCTCGTCGCAGCCTTCGCAGTCGGGCGAGCAGGGGAGCCAGGGACAGACGCAGGAGAGCCCGTTCCCGGAGCAGGAACAGCAGCAAAGCGGGTCGTCGGGCGGCAGCACTTCCAGCCCGTCGAGCCCGTCGGAAGGGCAGAGCCAGTCCAGCGAGCAACCGAGCGGTGGCAGCCCATCGCAGGGGTCCTCCGGCGGGAGTACCGGCAGCGCACAGCCCCAATCGGGTGGCAGTCCCTCGTCCGGCGAGCAGGGTGGCACTCCGTCTTCGGGCCAGCCGGGGTCCCAGTCATCCGGCGAGCAAGGTGGTGCTCAATCTTCAGGTCAGCCGGGGTCCCAGTCCTCGAACGAGTCCGCATCGGGTCAGCCAGGCGGTGGCACTCCTTCTACGTCGTCGGGCGGGCAGCCACCCGCCGGCTCATCCTCGGGTGGGCAGCCGTCGGGCGGCACCCAGTCCGCGGGCGGCGAGCCCTCGGGCGGT
>DATJKD010000188.1:0-15998 GCA_035491795.1 Steroidobacteraceae bacterium
GCGCGAGGCCTTCGAGCGTTGCCTTCGCTTGCGCGCCCGCTCGGAATCGCGACAGGAGCTCCACCTTGACCGGCCAGTCGGCGAAGCGATCGGCGAAGGTCTGGTGGTGCTGCTGCGCGAGCAGCGTCGTGGGCACGAGCACGGCGATCTGCCGGCCTGCCTGCGCGGCGATAAACGCGGCCCGCAGCGCCACCTCGGTCTTGCCGAATCCGACGTCGCCGCAGACGACGCGATCCATTGGCCGGGGCGAGCGCAGGTCATCAACCACCTGGCGGATGGTCGCCAGCTGGTCGGCGGTCTCCTCGAACGGGAACTCCTGCTCGAAGGCCTTGAGCTGCAGCTCGTCGACCGGGAACGCGAAGCCCGGCCGCGTCGCGCGCCGCGAGTACACGTCGAGCAGCTCGGCCGCCGCGTCATGTATGCGTGCTGCAGCGCGCTGCCGCGCCTTCTGCCATTGATCGCCGCCGAGCCGGTGCAGAGGCGCGGTATCCGCGGGCGCGCCCGTATAACGGCTGACGCGCTCGAGCGCCTGCACCGGCACGTACAGCCGGTCGCCACCCGCGTACTCGAGCACGAGGAACTCCGCCGTCAGGCCGCCCGTTTCCATGGTGGTCAGGCCGCGGTAGCGACCGACCCCGTAGTCCTCGTGCACGACCGGCGCACCCGGGCGCAGATCGGCGAGCTGCTGGATTATCCGGGCTGGGTCGCGGTCGCTGCGTCGGCGGCGGCGATCCTGGCGGGCGCGTTCGCCGAAGAGCTGCTGTTCCGCGTATATCGTGATCGGCGGATCGGCGAACACGACACCCGAAACGAGCGGAGCAACCGCGACTGCGAGCTCTACGCCCGAGGCGAGAAACTCGTCCCAGCCGGCAACGATCTTCGGTGCGATACCGTGCGGGCGCAGCAGATCGAGGAGCAGCTCGCGGCGGCCAGGCGATTCGGCGGCGAGCAGGACGCGCGACTCGGTTGCGCGCAATGCAGTCGCGAACCGCGTGATGCTGTCCTCGCGCCGGAGATCGATGCGCAGTTCCGGCGCGTCGCTGGCCGCGACCACCGAGCGCGGGCTGTCGCTCTCGTCCGCCACGGCGTCGAATGCGCCAAGCTGGACATGCGGCCGGCCGCGAGCCCGTCCGAGCCACTCCTGCGGCTCCAGGAACAGCTCGGCGGGTGCCAGTACCGGGTGCTCGATGTCGTAGCGATGTTCCTCGTACCGCTCCTCGATGGCACGCGTCGCCGCCGCCAGCGCGCCTGCGGCGTTCTCCGGCAGCACCAGCACGGCGTCGTCGGGTAGATAGTCGAAGAGCGTCGAGGTGGACTCGAAGAAGAGAGGCAGGTAGTACTCGATGCCTGCGGGGGCGAGACCGTCGCCGACATCGCGGTATACCGGCATCCGCGTGAGATCTCCCTCGAAGCGCGTGCGGAAACGACGCCGGAAATCGCGGATCGAGTCGGGCGCAAGACTGAACTCGCGCGCCGGCAGCAGCTCGATCCTGTCGAGCCGACCGGTGGTGCGTTGCGTCTCCGAGTCGAAACTGCGAATACTGTCGATCCGCCGGTCGTCCAGGTCGATGCGCAGCGGCGCATCGCTGCCCATAGGGAAAATATCGAACAGCGAGCCGCGGATCGCGAACTCTCCCGGTGTACCAACCTGTGGGACGCTGGCGTAGCCGGCGGCCGTCAGCCGCAGTCGAAATGATTCGAGATCGAGTTCCTCACCGGCGGCGAGTGACAGCGAGTGCGCATCGATGAAGGTGCGCGGCGGCAGGCGCTGCAGCGCCGTGGGCAGATCGGCGAGCACGATGCCGCGTGCGAGCGGCGGCATCCGGGCGAGCGTGCGCAGCCGCTGCGAGATGATGTCCGGGTGCGGCGAGAAGCGGTCGTAGGGCAGCGTCTCGTAGTCGGGGAATGCGAGCACCGGCAGGGTGTGAGGCACGAAGAACTTGAGCTCGGTCTCGAGCCGCTCGAGTTGCGCGGCGTCCTCCGCGAAAACAGCAAGTGGACCCTTGGCAGTGGCGGCGGCCTCGGCGAGCGCGAGGGGAAGAGCCGCGCCCCGGAGCCCCTGCCAGCGAGCACGCGGCTGTAATCGATCGGGGATTGCAAGTCTTAAAAGCACGTGAATACAATAGCTTACACTCGAATCGAAGATTCGAGATCAATAGAAAACGACCGGTCGGCGACCGACCGGTCGGAAGGGCGCAAAGATTATCAGAGGGCGGGCGGGCGGGCCGCGGCCGGCAGAGGTTGCCAGGTGCGGCCGGGATCAGCTCGCGGGTGCGCCGCGGGCGACGGCGTGGATCACGTATGAGCCTTCGAAATACACCACGAACTGCGGATACACCCAGCGGGAAATCGGCGGATCGCCGACGGCGCCGACGCGCTGGCTCGGCTCGCCAAAGCGGTTCTCGACCTGCGCCATGCTGAGGCCCCGGGACGGGCTAGTGACGCTTGGAGCTGCAGGCGGGTCGGTCATCTCGAGGTTCTGTGCGTGAATCTGGGTTGCGCCGAATGCGGCCATGAGGCCGATCACCACGTAGACGCGCTTTTTCATAACCGGAACCTCGGTTGCTTGCGGCCGCCGAAATATAGCACCGGGCCGCCGCCCACCATCGTTCCGGGTGCTGATTCCTTGTGCCAGTTCACTAACGGGGCGGGCCCATGCGGGGTCTGGCAGGTGCATTCAGCTCACGGGCCCGGTAGCCTTGCGGCCTTTCCATAAGCCTGCCGATGTTCCATCCGTTACCCATTTTCCTCGGGCTGCGATACGTCCGTACCCGTGGCCGCGGTTTCTTCGTGTCGTTCATTAGCTGGGTGTCGATGCTCGGTGTGTGCCTCGGTGTGGCTGCGCTGATCACGATCATCTCGGTGATGAATGGCTTCGAGGGCGAACTGCGGGGCCGGCTGGTCGCGCTCACCGCCCATGCCACGGTGAGCGCGCGGGACGGCGAGCGGCCAAACTGGACCGATATCGGGAAACGGGTGCGTCGCCTGCCGGGCGTCGCCGGCGCCGCGCCGTTCGTCGACGTGCAGGCCATGCTCGGCCGTGCGGGCGCGCTGCTGCCCGCGGTGCTGCACGGTATCGAGCCCGACGCCGAAGCGACCGTCGCCCAGATCGAGCCTCACCTGCTCGAAGGCCGTATCGCCGATCTGACCGCGGGATCGCGACACATGATCATTGGCCGGGTCCTTGCGTGGCAGCTCGGCGCCGAGGTGGGCGACGAGCTCACCGTGATGGTGCCGGGCCGATCACTGCTTGCCGCCGGCGGTAGACCGGTGCTGCAGACGTTCGTCGTCACCGGCGTTTTCGAGGTTGGCCTGCAGGATCACGATGGATCGCTCGCGCTGGTGGCGCTCGAGGACGCCGCCGGGCTCGCGGGCGGCGAGGCCGGTCCAGCCGGTCTGCGACTGCGATTCGACGACGTGATGCGGGCCCCGCAGCGCGCCGCCGAGCTGCGCGCGGCGCTCTCCGACGAGGTCACCATCACCGACTGGACGCAGGATCACGCGGCGTATTTCCGCGCGATCCGCATCGAGAAGACGATGATGAGCCTAATCCTGCTGCTGGTCGTCGCGGTCGCGGCGTTTAACATCGTCGCGGCGCTGGTCATGGTGGTGAACGAGAAGCGCTCCGACATCGCGATTCTGCGCACGCTTGGTCTCGCGCCCGGTGGAGTCGTGGGTGCGTTCTTCACGCAGGGGCTCGTCATCGGCGCAACGGGAACGCTGCTCGGCGTGCTGCTCGGCCTGCTGCTCGCGTACAACGTCGGGACGATCGTACCGGCTCTCGAGAGCCTGTTCCGCTTTCACGTCATGGATCCCAGCGTCTACTACATCACCGAGATTCCCTCCGATCCGCAGCCGCACCAGGTCGCGCTGATCGCCGTGATCGCGTTCCTCCTCACCGTGCTCGCCACGATCTACCCCGCGCTCCGCGGGGCGGCCACGCACCCCGCCGAGGCGCTGCGGTACGAGTGATGCGCGGAGGCATGCCTTACGAGCTGATGATCGGCCGGCGTTATCTGCGCTCGTCGGGCAACCGTTTTCTGTCGTTCATTTCGCTGATCTCGATGCTGGGCGTGGCGATCGGTGTGGCGGTGCTGATCGTCGTCCTCTCGGTGATGAACGGCTTCGAGCGCGAGCTGCGCAGCCGCATCCTCAGCGTGACCTCGCACGCGACAATCTCGGCGTTTGGCGCGGGTATGGCCGACTGGCCGGCCGCGCGCCGACTGGCGCTCGGCAATCCGTCCGTGCGCGGCGCAGCTCCCTTCGTCGAAGGTGAAGCGCTGCTGATCGGCGACAAGGCAGGCGCGGGGTCGGCGGCGGCGAGCGTGCGTGGCGTGCTGCCGGAGCTCGAAGCCCAGGTCTCGGCGGTGGGCGAGCGGCTCAGCTCCGGCGCGATGAGCGCGCTCCGGCCGGGGAGTTACCGTATCGTTCTCGGCGCCGAACTCGCCAGGGAGTTGAAGGTCGCGCGCGGCGACTCCGTGGTGCTCGCGATCGCGCAGGGGAGTGTCACCCCGGCCGGGGTCGTACCGCGGTTGCGCCGGTTCGAGGTGGAAGGAGTGTTCGCCTCCGGGATGTACGAGATCGATCGGACGCTTGCGCTCGTCCACCTGCAGGACGCGGCGCGTTTGTTCCGGCTTGGCGACCGGGTCACGGGACTAAGGCTCGAGATGCACGACCCGTGGCAGGCGCCGATGGTCGCACGCGAGGTCGCACGGGCGCTGGGCGACGGTCCATACGTCGATGACTGGACCAACCGTCACGCGAACTTCTTCCGTTCGATCGAGCTCACCAAGCGGATGATGTTCTTCATCCTGCTGCTGGTGGTCGCGGTTGCGGCCTTCAACATCGTCTCGACGCTGGTGATGGCGGTGAAGGACAAGCGCCCGGACATCGCCATACTGCGCACGATGGGCGCCGCACCCCGCAGCGTGCTCGCGGTATTCGCGACTCAGGGCACCGTGATCGGTGTTCTCGGTACGCTCGGTGGCGTATTGCTTGGCACCCTGCTCGCGATCAACCTGGAAACGCTGGTGCACGGGCTCGAGCGGCTGGTCCACACGCGGTTCCTGGATGCGAGCGTGTACTTCATGAGCGACCTGCCGGCGCATGTCGAAGCGCGTGACGTCACGCTGATCGGCGTCACGGCCTTTGCGCTCTGCTGCCTGTCCACAATCTACCCGGCGTGGCGCGCCGCCCGAACCGATCCTGCGAGGGCCCTGCGCCATGACTGATGCCGGAGTGCTGAGCTGCGACGACGTGCACAAGCATTTCGAGGACGCGGGACAGCGCCTCGCCGTGCTGAAGGGTGTGGATCTCGAGGTTGGGGCGGGCGAGACCGTGGCGATCGTAGGCGCCTCAGGCTCGGGAAAGACCACGTTGCTGCAGATTCTTGGAGGGCTCGATCTGCCCACCAGCGGGCATGTCCGCATCGACGGTCGACGCATCGACGAGCTCTCGGACGCGGAGCGCGGTCGGCTGCGCAATGAGGCGCTCGGTTTCGTGTACCAGTTTCACCATCTCCTGCCAGAGTTCACCGCGCTCGAAAACGTGGCGATGCCGCTCCTCGTGCGCCGCATGCCTGCGGAATCGGCGGCCGCGACGGCGCGCGGGATCCTCGAACGCGTCGGTCTCGCGGCGCGACTGGCGCACCGGCCCGCTCAGCTCTCGGGCGGCGAGCGGCAGCGCGCGGCGGTAGCGCGAGCGCTCGTGACCCGCCCCAGGCTGGTGCTCGCCGACGAGCCGACCGGCAATCTGGATGGGCAGAACGCGCGCGGCGTGTTTGAGCTGATGCTCGAGCTCAACCGGGAGCTTGGCACGAGCTTCGTCATCGTGACGCATGCGCCGGAAATTGCGGCCCGTATGCAGCGGGTCTTCGTTCTCGTCGACGGACGCCTCGCGCCCGGCTGAAATTCGGCGATTCCGCGACTAACACGCGTCGCCCGCGGATGCACACGCGGTCAGGCTGCAGGTCTTCGTCCTGCGGGGCTTGGAAATGCCGGGCTCGGCCCTGGGTTTCGTCGCCGGGACCTGCGTGTTGCTGCTCCTGCCGCAATTGCCTTCTGCGGCCGTGCTGACGGGAATCGCAGTCACCGCCGTCGTCGTGGCGCTGCGAACGGGCAGCCTCGTGCCGCTTGCGTTCGCCGCCGGTGCGATCCTGTGCCGGGTCGAAGCAGGTGCGCGGCTCGCCGATCAGCTCGATCCCGGCCTCGAGGGACGACCTCTCACGATAGCGGGCCGCGTCGTTTCCGTACCGCAGTCCCTGGCGCATGGCCTGCGTTTCCGTTTTGAGCCCGCGCGTGCTCTGAATCTGCGGCTGCCCCGCACCATCGAACTCACCTGGTACGAGCCCGACTGGCGGCCGCTGCCAGGAGAGCGGCTCGCGCTCGAGGTCAAACTGCGCCGACCACGCGGCTTCGCGAATCCGGGCGGCAGCGACTACGTGGCGCGGATGCTGCGCGAGGGTATCGGCGCCACGGGCTATGTCCGAAGCGCGAAGTCCAATGGCCGCACCGGACTCGACCTGTTGACACACCCGGTACTGACCGCTCGCGGGGAAGTCGCGCGGGTCGTCGCCGACGTGCTGGGCCGGCGTCCGGCCACAGGAATCGTCGCCGGTCTCGCGGTCGGATTGCAGGATGCGCTGGCACCGGAGCAATGGCGCGCGCTCGCGCGCAGCGGCACGACGCATCTGATGGCGATCTCGGGAATGCACATCGGGATGGTGGCGGCGATCGCAGCCTGGCTCGGTGCGGCTGTGCAGCGCGCTCGGCAACGACGCGGCGCGCTCGGCACGACGCGCGATGCCGCGCTGATCTCGGGTGTCGTAACGGCGGTGGGCTATGCCGCGCTTGCAGGCTGGTCCGTGCCTACGCAACGCACCGCGCTCATGATCGTCCTGCTGGCGATCGTCTTCCGGGCACGGCGGCGCGCTGGCGTCTGGCACGGCCTCGGGCTCGCGGCCGCGGCGGTGCTGATCGTAGATCCGCTGTCGGCACTCGCCCCCGGGTTCTGGCTGTCGTTCGGAGCGGTGGCGGCAATCCTGTTTGCAACGACTGGTTATTTCAATCGCCAGGGCGTGCTCCGCGGTTACGGCCAGGTACAGCTTGCGGTCACAATAGGGCTCGCACCCGTGCTGGTCGGCAGTTTCGGCGGAGTCTCGCTCGTCTCGGTGGCCGTCAACCTGCTTGCCGTGCCGCTCTACACGCTCGTCATCGTGCCCGCCGTGCTGGTGGCCTCGGCGCTGGCCGTGGCAGCGCAGCCGCTCGGCGCGCCGCTTCTGCACGGGGTGGCATGGCTGATCGAGGCGACCTGGCCGCTGATCGACGTCCCGGCCTCGTGGAGCTGGGCCGTCTGGAATGTGGCCGCGCTGCCGCCGGTCCTGTGGTGCGCGCTCATCATCGCGACCATCGGTGCGCTCGCACCGCTGCCGGCGCCCGGCCGGGCCGCGGCCTGCATCGTCCTCATCGCCGGGGCCGGCTGGCGTCCTGAGCCGATACCGGAGCGCACGGCGCGGATCGCCATGCTCGACGTGGGGCAGGGGCTCGCAGTGGTCATCCAGACACGCAGCCGCGTGCTGGTATACGACGCGGGACCGTCGTTTCGCAGTGGTTCGGATGCGGCGCTGCTCGCCATCGAACCATATCTCCGCAGGCGCGGCGTACGCGCCATCGACCTGCTGGTGGTGAGTCACGATGATGATGATCACGCGGGCGGCGCGGCCAGTCTCATCGCCGGCTTCCCGGTGCGCGCACGCGCGGCAAGCGGCGAGGCGCTTGGCGCGACTGGGGTTATCCGTTGCGCCCGGGGCGCACGCTGGTCGTGGGACGGCGTCGATTTCGAGTGGCTGCACCCGGGGACGCCACTCGCGCGCCGGGACAACGACCGCTCCTGCGTGCTCGGAATTAGCGCCGGTGAGCACCGGGCGCTGCTGACCGGCGACATCGAGCTCGAAGCGGAAAGCGAGCTGCTGCGCGCCGCACCGCCCGGAGCCGTCGACGTGCTGGTAGTACCGCATCACGGCAGCCGCTCATCGTCCAGTCGTGCGTTCATCGAGGCCACACGGCCGCGCTGGGCCCTGATCTCTTCCGGGCACGGCAATCGCTGGCGCCTGCCGGCGGCGGAGGTCGTTGCGCGGTGGGAGCAGGCGGGATCTCGCGTGCTGGTGAGTTCGCAGACCGGTGCAGTGGAATTCGAGCTGCGATCGGGCACGGCGATCGAGGAGCCCCGGCTCGCACGTGCCGACAGCACGCGATTCTGGCAGCGGTCGCAGAATTGAGCCCCCGGCCGGCCCGCGTCATTGCACGGCTGGAGGGCGCATGAAGTATGATCCGCGGGCGTTTGCGACAGGGGGTCAGACCCGCGAAATGTTCGAGATCGTGAAAGCCGGCGGCCCGGTGATGGTGCCGATCATCCTGTGCTCCATCGTAGCCGTCGCCATCATCATCGAGCGGTTGTGGACCCTCAGACAGCAGCGGGTCGTGCCGGCCGAGCTCACCGACAAGGTCTGGCAGTGGATCGAGAATCGAACTCTGTCGGACAAGCAGATCCGCGCGCTCGAGCTGCACTCCCCTCTTGGGCGAATCCTCGCCGCCGGTATCTCCAACCGCCACCGCGACCGCGCGGTGATGATCGAGTCGATCGAAGACGCGGGCAGGCACGTAACGCATGACCTGGAACGCTACCTGGGGATGCTTGGGACAATCGCGGCCGTTTCGCCGCTGCTCGGTCTGCTCGGCACAGTCGTGGGAATGATCCGGACGTTCAAGGCGATTACGATCGCCGGCGTCGGGGATCCGACGGCCATGGCGGGCGGCATCGCAGAGGCGCTGATCACGACGGCCGCGGGGCTGATCATCGCCGTCCCCGCGCTGATGGCGTACCGCTACCTGCGCGGGAGGGTCGATTCGCTCGTGATACGGATGGAGAAGGAGTCCCTGAAGCTGGTTCAGGCGATCGACCGCACGCTTGCGACGCGACCCGGGCAGCTCGCCGAAGAGGAGGAGGCCGCGTGAAGTTCACGCCACGCCGCAGCGAGGAGCCCGACCTCAACATGACGTCGCTGATCGACGTCGTGCTGCTGCTCCTGATCTTCTTCATGATGTCGACGCGGTTCGTGGACGAGTCGCGTCTGGCCATACGTCTGCCGGAGGCGGGGCTGGAGCCTGACACCAGCGCGCTCCGCGACGCCGTCGAGATCGAGGTCACCGCCGAGGGGGGGTACCGCGTCAACGGTCGCCCGCTCATCAATAACAGCCCGGACACGCTGTCGGTAGCGCTGAGCCGCGCCGCCTCGGGGAACCGGGCCGTGCCCGTGACCATACGGGCGGACGCTCGTGCCATGCACCAGTCGGTGGTCACGGCGATGGACATCGCGGGACGGCTTGGCTATCGCCAGATCAACATTGCCACCGTCCATGATGGATCCGCCGCGCGGTAACGAGGCCGCGCGGCTGGCGCCGACCGGCGCCTGGCCAACCTACCGCAGACTGCTCGGGTATCTGCGGCCGCACCGCGCGATGTTCCTGTTCGGCGTGCTGGGCATGATCATGTTTGCAGCCACGGATGCAGGTTGGGCCGCGTTCGTGCGCTTCTTCCTCGACGGAACTTTCGTCGAGCGCGACCCGCGTATGGTCTGGCTGGTGCCGGGGGCCCTCGTAGGCCTGTTCCTGTTGCGCGGGATCGCCGATTTTCTGCAGACCTACTGCCCTGGACACGTGGGGCGGCACATCGTCAAGACACTGCGCGCCGAGATCTTCGATCGCTACCTGCGGCTCCCCGTCGCATTCTTCGACAGTCAGGCATCCGGCACGCTGCTGTCGCGACTGACGTACAACACCGAGCAGGTTGCGCAGGCCACGACCGATTCGATCACCGTGTTCATCCGCGACACGTTGACCATCGCGGGTCTCCTCGGCTACCTGTTCTACATGAACTGGCGGCTGACGCTCTTCAGCGTGGTCGTTGGACCGCTGATCGCGCTGCTGATTCGCAGGATAAACCACCTGTTCCGGCGCTACAGCGCGCGGATCCAGGATTCGATGGGCGACGTGACGCGGGTTGCGAAGGAGGCGATCGAGGCCCCGCGTGTGGTGCGCGTGTTCAACGCCCAGGATCATCAGTCGCAGGTCTTCGAGATCGTGGTCGAGCACAACCGGCGCTCGCATATGAAGATGATGCGCACCCGGGCGCTGAGCAATCCGGTGGTCCAGCTGGTCGCCTCGATTGGCCTCGCCGGTGTGCTCTACGTCGCGACGCTCGACGCGATGCAGGGAGAGATGACGGTCGGCGAATTCACCTCGTTCATCGCCGCGCTGATGCTGATCACGGCTCCATTGCGCAGGCTGGTCAATGTGGCCGGCCCACTCCAGCAGGGCATCGCCGCGGCGCAGAACATCTTCGAGATCCTCGACACCACACCGGAGCCGGAGGGTGGCGGACGGTCGATCGACCGGGCGCGCGGCGACATCGAGTACCGCGACGTGCGATTCCGCTATCCGGAGGGCGAGGACGAGGTGCTGCGCGGCGTGAGTTTCGCCTTGCGGCAGGGTGAAACCGTGGCGATCGTCGGCCGCTCCGGCAGCGGCAAGTCCACGCTGGTTGGGTTGCTGCCGCGGTTCTACGACGTAACCGCGGGCCGCGTACTCCTCGACGGGCACGATGTGCGCGAATACGGGCTCTTCGATCTGCGCCGACAGTTCAGTCTCGTGAGCCAGGACGTCGTGCTTTTCAACGACACGATTGCGGCCAACATCGCGTTCGGCATGCCCGCGAATCCAGCGCAGGTCGCCGCCGCGGCGCAGGCGGCGCGGGTGGACGAGTTCGCGGCACAGCTTCCCGACGGCATCGACACGGCCGTGGGCGACCGCGGTTCGCTGCTGTCGGGTGGACAGCGGCAACGAATCGCGATAGCGCGGGCGCTGCTGCGAGACCCGCCGATCCTGATTCTCGACGAAGCAACGTCCGCGCTCGATACCGAGCTCGAGCGGCAGATCCAGCAGCAGCTCGAGCACCTCATGCGGGACCGCACCACGCTCGTGATCGCTCACCGGCTCTCGACCGTCGAGAAGGCGGACCGGATCATCGTGATGGACGCCGGGAGGATGGTCGAGACCGGCACCCATGCCGAGCTGCTGCAGCGCAACGGCCAGTACGCGGTGCTCTACCGGATGCAGTTCAACGAATGACCCTGGAGCACCGCCTGCTCGGGCTGTGGTACGGCCCCGCGTGGCGTACCGCGGCGCTGTGGCCGCTCGAGGCGCTCTACCGGCTGGTCGTACGGTCGCGTCGCGTTGCGTATGAGAGCGGACTTCTCGCGTGCGAGGACGCCGGTGCCCCCGTTGTCGTCGTCGGCAACCTGACCGTGGGCGGCACGGGCAAGACGCCGATCGCAAGCTGGCTCGCGGGGCAGTTACGCGCGCGTGGATTCGTGACCGCGATCGTCCTGCGTGGCTACGGCGGACGGCACCACGGAGGGCCGCTCAGGGTGACCAGGGACACCGATCCAGCGATCGCCGGCGACGAGGCCGTCCTGCATGCGCATCGGGGCGCCGAGCTCGTGTTCGTCGACAGCGATCGGACGGCCGCAGCCCGCGCGGCGGTGGCCGCCGGCGCGCAGATCGTGGTGAGCGATGATGGCCTGCAGCACCTTCGGCTCGCTCGTCAGTACGAGATCGTCGTGGTCGATGCTACGCGAGGCCTGGGCAACGGGCATCTGCTGCCAGCGGGTCCGTTGCGCGAGCCGCGTGGCCGTCTCGCCGCGGTCGATGCGATCGTCGTGACGGATCGCGGCGGCTCGGGCGACAACCCCGCGGCCTGCCTGGGGTCGCGGGCCATCCGCGCGCGGCTCACTCCGGGGCGGGCGGTCAACATGGTCGACGGGTCGCGTCGCGAACTCGCCGATTTTCGCGGGGAGCGCGTGCAGGCGGTCGCGGGAGTCGGTCACCCCGATGCCTATTTCGCCGGGCTGCGCGCCGCGGGTCTCGACGTCGACGCACACGCATTACCCGATCACGCCGCGATCGACGAGGCCTCGCTCGCCTGGGCTCGCAATGCGACTGTCCTCATGACGGAAAAAGATGCCGTAAAATGCCTGCGCTTCGCGCGGCCGGGATGGTGGTACGTGGACCTCGATGTCGCGTTTGAGCCGCCATCGGCGGCGGAGGAGCTGGTCGCCAAGGTGCTGGCAGCCTCGCGTCGCAGTCCGGCTAGTGGAGGTCGTCTTGGATAGCAAGCTGCTCGACATACTCGCCTGTCCCGTCTGCAAGGGACCGCTGCGCTGGCATCGTGACAGCCAGCAGCTGGTCTGCCGGGGCGATCGCCTCGCGTTCCCGGTGAGCGATGGCATCCCGGTCATGCTCGAAGACGAGGCGCGGCCGCTCGCCGCGGACGATCCGCTGCTTAAGGACTAGCCGTGGAATTCCGCGTCGTCATACCGGCGCGCTACGCCTCGACACGGCTGCCGGGCAAGCCGCTGCTCGACATCGGGGGCCTGCCGATGATCCAGCGGGTCGTGGAACGTGCGTGCGCGAGCGCTGCGACCGAGGTGCTGGTCGCCACCGACGACGAGCGTATCGCAGCCGTGGTGCGCCACCCGCGCAACCCCGGCGGGCGGATAGCGGTGCTCACTGATGCCGCGCTCGCGTCGGGCACCGATCGTGTCGCTGCGGTTGCTGCAGCACGCGGGTGGCCCGATTCCCTCATCGTCGTCAACGTCCAGGGCGACGAACCGTTTCTGCCGTCGCAGCTCATCGATCAGGCGGCGGCGACGCTGGCCGCGGACCCGGGCGCAGAGATTGCAACTCTTGCGACGCCGATCGGGACGCTGGCGGAGTTCATCGACCCGAACGTCGTAAAGGTCGTCACCGATCTGCAGGGCCGCGCCCTCTATTTCAGTCGCGCCGCGATTCCATTCACGCGGGATGTCGCGGTCGCGGACGCGACGACCCCAGTCGAGTTCGGCGGCGCCATGCGGCACATCGGACTGTATGCGTACCGTGCAGGCGCACTGCGCCGCCTAGTGCAGCTCGCCCCGTCGCCGCTGGAGACACGCGAGAGACTCGAGCAGCTGCGCGCGCTGCAGAACGGCATGGCGATCGCGGTGGCTCTGGCCGCCGTGGTGCCCGACCCGGGCGTGGATACCGAGGCGGACCTGCGACGCGCACGGACTAATCACGAACAATGGGCACACACAGGCAACGCGTCAAAGACGCGGCGGTAGAGTCTGCGTTAGGCGCGGACAGCATGGTTGAGTGCGCACCTCTCGTCTCGACAATCGAGACTGTGCGAGCGTGCTTGCGCCAGATGGCTTCGAGAGAGGGAAGGCCGGGCTCGCGGTGTATAGGCGTGAACAGAGTGAGCTCCCCGCAGTAAAACCCGGGGCGATATCTTGCCGACGCGATGAGCGCACTGGCGGCTACTCTGAGAACGCGTATGGGCAAGGAGCTCAGCAGGCCAGGCAGGGACGCGTCGTCCCGCTGCATCGATGCGGAAGGGGCGGCCAGCCTGGCGTGCGGACGCCCAGCAAGCTTCCGTAGTTCAGCTGCCCATGCGCGGAGCGGTGCCGTGCGCAAGGTGCCGGGTAAGCGGGCAATGCGCCGGCCGACGATGGAGAGCCAGGCTCGCAGCGGCCATCTCAGAGGACTCATCAACGTATCGAAGAGGCCGACGAAGCCGACTTCATTTCCCGATTCCGAGAGCTGTCGCGCGATCTCGAAGGCCACAAGTCCACCGAGGGAATAACCGCATAAGCAATAAGGCCCATTTGGTTGGCGCGCCTTGATCTCCCTCAGATAGTCCGCGGCCATCGCCTCCACGCTCGAGTGTGGAATCTCTCCGCGTGCGAGACCGCGTGCCCGAATGCCGATCACGGCGCCAGGGTAGGCCATGCGTCGGGCCGTAGGCAGGATGTCAACGACGTTCCCGCCGACCCCATGAATCATGAAGACCGGCGGCGAGCCCGCGCCGGCCTTCAGAAGAACGAGCGGGGCGTAGCGAGGCGCACGGCGCTCTCTCAACACCTCGCAGAATCCACTGAAACTCGGCGTCTCATAGATCAGAGTCGGTGACAGCTCCAATCCCAGTGCACGTTCGAGCTCCATCGCAAACGTGATCGCTTTCAAGGAGTCGCCGCCTGCGTCGAAGAAGTCGTCATGAGGCCCGCCAACCGGCGCGAGCAGTACCTCTTCCCAGACGCGCGCTACCGCCTGGGCGATGCGATCGCCCACCCTCGAGCCGACCGCTGCTTCGTCGGTCGGTTTGGCCCCTTCTTTCTGGACGTTGGCGGCATCGAGGGCAACGAGCGCGTGAACGTCCTGCTTTGAGCTCGGCAGACGGGGAATCTCGTTGGCGAGATAGAAGCGCGCCGGGCGCATTGAAGCTGGCGCCGAGTGCATCAGTGCTCTCAATTCCGCAACCAGTCCGGAGCGCGCTTCATCATGGGGGCTCACATACGCGACGAGCGTTGTCGCGCCATTGACGCTGCTTGTTCGCGCCAGCGCAGCAACATCTCGTACGCAAGGGTGCTTGCGAAGAAAGGCTTCTACGCCTTCCAGATGAACTCGGACGCCGCGTATCTTGACTTGCCTGTCCTTACGTCCTACTCGCTCCAGCAGGCCGTCTGGCCTCTGGCGCACGAGGTCCCCCGTTCGGAAGGTCCGCCATGCGCGCACGCCACAGGTATCAACTCTCTCGTCCGCACAACGTCCATCCGCCCAACGCCCCAACGACACGTATGGGCTTGTGACAATGAGCTCGCCGACCTCGCCAGGCTGCGTGACGGCGCCATCCTCGTCGACGATCGCGAGGCGGTTGCCCCGGAGCGGATAGCCGATTGGAATGCGGGCATCTTCGCCTCGGCACGAGTCGTCGACGAACCACTGCAGCATCGGTGCTTCTGTGGCAGCGTAGATCAATTGGATGTGGGCCTCCGCCGCAAGCCAGGAGCGCAGCCGGTCGATGTCGCTCCACAGCGTAGTGTCGCCGCCCACGCGAACCAGCCGAAGGGTGGCCTCGGCAGGTTCTGCGCTGGCGGCGACGATCGATCTCAAGAGAGCCGGGAACGCGAACAGAATCGTAATGGCCTCTGCGCGAATCACATTCGCCATCTCGCGTGCGCCGGCGCGTTGCGGATCGAGGAGGTGAATGCTTGCCCCCGCCAGCAGTGCCGTCATGACGTCACGCACCCCGACGATCGTACAAGGCGAGGCGAGCGTCAGAAATCTGTCCTCTGCGTTGATGTGCGCGGCGTTGATGGATTGAACCACGCGCTGCAAGAGGTTTCTCTGGCTGTTGACGATGCCCTTTGGCCGCCCGGTGCTGCCGGAAGTGAAAAGCACACAGGCGGGTTCATCCAGGCCCAGCCTGACAGGTCGCCAGCACTCTCGAGCAGGCTTGGGCAACGCCATAACCTGAATGATGCGCATCGGTGGCTCGCGAGGCTCGACGCCTGCAAGGCTGTCTTCCCGTGTGATGATCAGGGTCGGCCGCGCGTCCTCCAGTGCGTGATCCAGCCAGTCTTGCGGATGGTCCGTATCGAGTGCGACAAACGGGCGCCCTGCCGCCAGGCACGCGAGCATCGCCAGAGCAAACATCGGACCTGTCGGCAACAGAATGCCGAGCAGATCTCCTGGTTTGCTATCGTCGGCCAGGGTTTCGGCCAATCCGTTGAGGCCGTCCCACAGCTCGCCGAACGTTAGAGCGGTTTCTGTATTCCTGATCGCGATCCGGTTTCGATGTAGGCGAGCCGCGTCCTCGAGATGATCAATGATCGGCCGATCCAAGGCCGAGTCGGGAAACCGGGTAAAGAGTCGATTGACGGGGCCGTTCCAGTCCAACGGGCGCCGATCGTCGTCGAGCCATACCGGCATTCGAGCTACACACGCATGAGTGGTTACGAGTGCGGCATAGAGTGCAGGACTCAGCTCGCCCTGTGGGGCCGCTGCGACGGTCGGGGGATTTCGGGGAGTCAGCTGCGGCTACGCGCTACCAAAGCGCGAGTTCAG
>DATJKD010000189.1:0-4977 GCA_035491795.1 Steroidobacteraceae bacterium
CCGGACAAGGCTCGCAGTCGGTCGGCATGCTCGCGGCGCTCGCCGCGGCGGAACCGCTGGTTCAGCAAACCTTTGCCGAGGCATCCGGGGTGCTCGGCTACGACCTCTGGGAGCTGTGTCGAAACGGGCCCGAGGCCGAGCTGGGTGCGACCGAGCGCACGCAGCCCGCGATGCTGGCAGCGGGTGTTGCGACCTGGCGCGTGTGGCGCGCGCAAGGCGGGCCGCGGCCCGCAGCCATGGCGGGCCACAGCCTGGGCGAGTACACCGCGCTCGTCTGCTCGAATGCGCTCGATTTCCGCGTGGCCGTGGACCTAGTGCGTTTCCGCGGCCAGGTAATGCAGGCCGCCGTGCCGCGCGACAAGGGTGCAATGGCGGCGATCATCGGCCTCGATGACGCCGAGATCGAGGCGGCGTGTCTCGAAGCCGCACAGGGCGAAGTGGTCGAGGCCGTCAACTTCAACGCTCCGGGCCAGGTCGTGGTCGCCGGGCTCAAGACGGCGGTCGAGCGTGCAATTGAGGCCGCCAAAGCGCGCGGCGCCAAGCGCGCCGTGCTGCTACCGGTGAGCGTGCCCTCGCACAGCAGCCTGATGCGGGGTGCGGCGGACAAGCTTGCCGCGCGGCTCTCGCAGACGCCGCTTCGCATGCCCGACGTCCCCGCCGTCTACACGGTCGGGGTGCGCACGCACGAGAGCGAGGCGGGCATCCGCCGCGCGCTCAAGGAGCAGCTCTTCAGCCCGGTGCGCTGGGCGGACACGGTGCGCGCCATGATCGCCAAGGGTGCAACGACCTTGATCGAGTGCGGCCCGGGCAAGGTGCTCACCACGCTCAACCGGCGGGTCGAACGCCGGCCGGATCTCACCATGCTTGCAGTCGACGATCCTGCGACGCTCGAGACCGCACTTGCGACCTGCCGGGAGAAGGGACATGTCTGAGAAGCGAACAGCGGTCGTCACCGGCGCATCGCGCGGGATCGGACGCGCGATCGCGCTCGAGCTCGGCGGGCGCGGCGCGCAGATCGTGGGCACGGCGACCAGCGCCTCCGGCGCCGCGGCGATCAGCGAGTACCTCGCTGCGGCCGGACTCGCCGGTCGCGGCGCCGTGCTCGACGTTGCGAAGCCCGATTCGGTAGAGGCGTTTTTCAAGGAGCTCGACGCTGCCGAAGGTATGCCGGCGATCCTCGTCAACAATGCGGGAGTCACCCGCGATGGCCTGCTGATGCGGATGAGCGCCGAGGACTGGCAGGCCGTGCTCGAGACCGATCTGAGCTCGGTTTACCGCACCTGCAAGGCGGTGATGCGAGGGATGATGAAGGCGCGCTACGGCCGCATCGTCAACATCGCCTCGGTGATCGCGGTAATGGGCAATGCGGGGCAGAGCAACTACGCCGCCGCCAAGGCCGGGATGATCGGCTTCAGCAAGAGTCTTGCGCGCGAGGTCGGCTCGCGCGGCATCACCGTCAACGTCGTCGCACCGGGCTTTATCGCGACGGACATGACCGGTGTGCTCGATGAGAAGACCCGAGCGGCGCTGCTTGCACAGGTGCCGCTCGGCCGCCTGGGATCGGTTGAGGACGTCGCGCATGCCGTCGCGTATCTCGCATCGCCCGAGGCGGGTTACATCACCGGCGAGACTCTGCATGTCAATGGCGGTATGTACATGATCTGATTCGATAATCCCGCCAATTGGACCCCTATTCGGGCTTAACTTAGAATACGCGGCCCATGCCGTCTGCCCCAACGGGGCACGGTGTGCAGATCCGTTCCCCACACAGGACTCCGAGAACATGAGCAGCATCGAAACGCGGGTGAAGGCGATCGTCGCCGAGCAGCTAGGGGTCAAGGAAGAGGAAGTCACCAACGACTCGTCTTTCGTCGATGACCTCGGCGCGGACTCGCTTGATACGGTCGAGCTCGTGATGGCGCTCGAGGAGGAGTTCGAAACGGAGATCCCGGACGAGGATGCCGAAAAGATCACGACGGTGCAGCAGGCCATCGACTATATCAACGAGCGACGCGCTCAGGCCTGATTCATCACCCCTCGTGGCCAGGGATGGCACGAGCGGCCTGCGACCGCCCAGCCAGCAGGGAGACGGAGCTTGACCAGGCGCAGAGTCGTCGTTACGGGCCTAGGCGTCGTCTCGCCGATGGGCAGCACGGTTGCGAGCGCGTGGGACGGCATCGTCAACGGTCGCAGCGGGATACGCACGATCACCAAGCTCGACGTCAGCGCCTTTCCGGCGCGCATCGGCGGCGAAGTCGTCGGCTTCAATGCCGAGGAGTACATGTCGCCGAAGGACATCCGCAAATTCGACCCGTTCGTGCCGTTCGGGTTCGCGGCGGCGGTGCAGGCGGTCAAGGATTCCGGCATCGAGGTCACCGAGGAGAACTCCCCGCGGATCGGCGTGGCCATCGGCGCGGGGATCGGCGGGCTTTCCACCATCGAAGAGAACACGGAGAAGTGGCTCGACGCCAAGTCGCCGCGCAAGATCTCTCCGTTCTTCATTCCCGGCAGCATCATTAACGCGGCGGCCGGCCAGGTCTCGATCCATTACGGGATGCGTGGTCCGAACCTCGCACTGGTTACGGCCTGCACCACCTCGACGCATTCGATCGGCATCGGCGCGCGCTGCATCCAGTACGGCGATGCCGACGTGATGATCGCGGGCGGCGCGGAAATGGCGTTTACACCGCTCGGTCTTGGTTCCTTCGGGCAGGCCAAGGCGCTGTCGCTGCGCAACGACGAGCCCGAGCGCGCGAGCCGGCCCTGGGACCGTGATCGCGACGGGTTCGTCATGGCCGAAGGCGCCGGCGCCATCGTGCTCGAGGAGTACGAGCAGGCGCGCGCGCGCGGCGCGCGCATCTACGCCGAGCTGATCGGCTTCGGCATGAGCGGCGACGCGCATCACATCACTGCGCCACCCGAGGACGGGGAGGGCGCGCGTCTCGCCATGTCGAGCGCGATCCGTGATGCGGGGATCCCGCCCTCCGAAGTCGATTACATCAATGCGCACGCGACATCGACCGGTCTCGGCGACCTGGCGGAAACCATCGCGATCAAGCGCGCACTCGGCGAGCACGCAAAGAAGGTCGCGGTGAGCTCGACGAAGTCGATGACCGGACACCTGCTCGGTGCAGCAGGCGTGGTCGAGGCGATTTTCTCGATTCTCGCCATCCGCGACGGCATCCTGCCTCCGACGATAAACCTGGAGAATCCCGACGAAGGCTGCGATCTCGACTACGTGCCCCGGACTGCACGCAAGGCACGCGTCCGGGTCGCCCTGTCGAATTCCTTCGGTTTCGGCGGCACGAACGGCAGCCTCGTGTTCCGTGCTCCGGACTGAGCCTGCCGCGCCGGGATCGTCCCCGGTGGAGTTCGCGACGTCAAAGGAGCGCGCATCCGAGAGCTTGGAGCTGCACGCCGATGCACTGCTCGAGCTTCATGAAGCCTACCCCGATCGCTACCCGGTGTTGCTCGAGAGCATCGGCGGCGGACCGGCGATCGGGCGGCACGACCTGCTGCTCGCGCTCCCCGGCGAACAGCTCTCCCTGAGCGGCGACCTGCGCCTCGAAGGGGCGCGTCGCAGCGACGATGCGCGCTTTCTGCCGGCGCTCGACGCCTGGTGGTGCCACGAGCGAGCGGCAGGCGCTGCGGCGAAACTGCCGTTTGCCGGTGGCTGGTTTCTCTACCTCGGTTACGAGCTCGCGGGACAGGTCGAGCCCAGCCTGCGGCTGCCGCGCTCGATGCGCCCGGCGGCGCTCGCCTGGCGGATGCGCGGCGCGATCGTCCGCGACCGCCAGCAAGGCCACGCGTGGGTGGTGGCAGAGCCCGAACGAGCGAAGTGTCTCGAAGAAGCCGTTGCGCGGGATCTGGCGAGGTTGCGCTCCGCGCACACGCCAGCACCGCAGCGCGGGTCGGCGGTGACCGGCGAAGTGCACGAAGAGGAGCCCGCACGCTTTCTGCGCGTGGTCGAGGCGGCACTCGAGGCGATCGGCCGGGGCGATGTCTACCAGGCCAACCTGTCGCGCCGCTGGCGCGCGCAACTCGCGCCAGGCATGGACGAAGGCGAGCTCTACCGGCGGCTGCGCGCGGCCAACCCTGCGCCATTTGCCGGGATCGCGCGCCTGCCGGGGTTCAGCGTGCTGAGCTCATCTCCCGAGCGGCTGATCAGCATCGAGAATGGCATCGCGAGTACCCGGCCGATTGCTGGCACGCGGCCGCGCGGTCGCGATGCGCACGCCGACGCGGAGCTGCGCGCGGATCTGCGCCTCAACGAGAAGGAGCGCGCCGAGCACGTGATGCTGGTCGATCTGGAGCGCAACGATCTTGGGCGGATCTGCCGCGCGGGCAGCGTCAAGGTCGACGAGTTCATGACCATCGAGAGCTATGCGCACGTGCATCACATCGTCTCGAACGTGCGCGGTGAACTGGCCGACGACATCACGCCGGGACGTGCTATTGCGGCGGTCTTCCCTGGTGGCACGATCACCGGCTGCCCGAAGGTCCGCTGCATGCAGCTGCTCGCGGATCTCGAGGCCGAGCCCCGCGACGCATACACAGGCTCGATGGGCTACCTGAGCATCGACGGCACGCTCGATCTCAATATCCTGATCCGCACGATCACCGTGGACGATGGCGCGATCGAGTTTCGCACCGGCGCCGGCATCGTGGCCGACTCCTCGCCCACGGCGGAGCTCGAGGAGACACGCGCAAAGGCGCGTGGGCTGCTGCGCGCGCTGGGGAGCAATGCCTGATGGGTCGTCGGCTGGTCAACGGTGTCGACGCGGGTGCCGTTGCGGCCGATGACCGGGGCCTGCAGTACGGCGACGGCCTCTTCGAGACCATGGCGGCCCGCGACGGTCGAATAAGGGCGTTCCCGCTGCACGTGGCCAGACTCGAGGCAGGATGTGCGCGGCTCGGGATCCCGATGCCGGAGCCTGCGTTGCTCGAGGAGGAGTGCCTGCAGGTGCTCGACGACGC
>DATJKD010000190.1:0-4824 GCA_035491795.1 Steroidobacteraceae bacterium
CGGTAAGTCCTGGGCTACCGTAAGTGATGACTTACGCATCGGCACTCGCCGCACTCGCTGACCCGACCCGCCGCCAGGTCTTCGAGCGGCTGCAAGCCGGCCCCTCGGCGGTCGGCGAGCTCGCAAGCGCGCTCCCGGTGAGCCGACCCGCGGTCTCGCAACATTTAAAGGTGTTGAAGGAGGCGGGCCTTGTGGCCGACCGGGCCGAGGGCACCCGCCGCGTCTACTACATCGATCCTCACGGCTTGGGCGCGCTTCGCAAGTGGCTGGACCAATCGTGGACGCAGGCGCTCGCCGCATTCGAAGCCGAGCTCGGCCCCCCGGATGCGCCGGCCCCCCCTCGTTCGAAGGAAGCCTGGAATGAACCGCACGATCACGGTCGCGCCCGTACGCAAGACCGTCCGCGTCAACGCCGCACCCGCACACGCCTTTGAGGCGTTCGCCTTAGGGCTAGGCCGCTGGTGGCCGGCATCGCATTCGATCGGCCGCGCGCCGCTGAAGGACGTGGTGATCGAGCCGCGCGCCGGCGGCCGCTGGTACGAGCTCGGACAGGACGGCTCCGAGTGCGACTGGGGCGTGGTGCTTGCCTGGGAGCCGCCCGAACGTCTGCTTCTGGGCTGGCATCTCGACGCCGAGTTCCGCCATGACCCCGCCGCCGCCACCGAAGTCGAGCTACGCTTCATCGCGGAATCGCCCGCCGTCACCCGCGTCGAGCTCGAGCATCGCGGGCTCGAGCGGCTCGGCGACCAGGCCGAGGTGCTCCGCGGCAAGATCGATTCGCCGGGCGGCTGGACCGGCCTCCTCGAGCGCTACCGCGAAGCCGCCGGCCCCTGAAATCGTCATCTGCGGGAACAAGAATGTCCTGATTCAATCGATCAGAAGGAGAAGGGTCATGATCAAGCTACACGTGTTTCCCCTGTCGCCGCGCGCCTTCAAGGTGCTCTCCGTCGCCGAGCACCTCGGGCTCGATTACGAAAGCGTGTTCGTCGATCTCGGCAAGGGCGCGCATCGCACGCCCGAGTTCGCGGCGCTCAACCCGAACATGCGCATGCCCGTGATGGAGGACGGCGACTTCGTGCTGTGGGAGTCGGGCGCGATCATGCAGTACCTGGCGCTCAAGAACCCGGAGGCGGGGCTGCTGCCGACCGAGCCGCGCCGGCTCGCCGACGTCACGCGCTGGCAGTGCTGGGACCTTGCGCACTGGGAAGCGGCTTGCGCGACGCTCATCTTCGAGCACGCCGTGAAGGCGCTCTTCAAGATGGGCGATCCGGATCCGGCCGAGATCGCCAAGGGTGAGGAACGGTTTCACCGCGCGGCCGAGGTGCTGAACGGGCACCTCAAAGGCCGCCGTCACGTCGCCGACGGTCACCTCACGATCGCGGATTTCGCGCTCGGCGCCTCGCTCAACATGACCGGCCCGGCGAAGCTCCCGGTGGGTGGTTACCCCGAGATCAATCGCTGGTATGCGGACCTGAGCGCGCTGCCGGCCTGGCGCACGTCACTCGCCGTACCGCAGGCCGCCTGATCCCATGCAGGGCGCCGGCCGCCGATCGCATTAAGCGGTCGGTCCGGCGTCCTGCGCGCGCTGCGCAACCCGGCCGCGTCTCGCCAGTGGCTAGAATGCGCGGATGAAACTGCATCAACTCCGCTATCTCGCAGCCATCGCCCAGACCGGTCTCAACATCACCGCCGCGGCGGAGAAGCTCCACACCTCGCAACCGGGCGTCAGCAAGCAGATCAAGCTGCTCGAGGACGAGCTCGGGTTCCAGATCTTCGTGCGCGACGGGCGCAATCTCGCACGGGTCACGCCGGCCGGGCAGCAGGTGATCGACCGCGCGACCCGCATCCTGCGCGAGGTCCGCAACATCAAGCACCTGTCCGAGGAGCTCAAGGACGAATCGCGCGGCACGCTCTCGATCGCTACCACCCACACGCAGGCCCGTTACGTGCTGCCCGAGGTGATCAAGCAGTTCCGAGACAAGTACCCCGATGTCGGCCTGCACCTGCACCAGGGGACCTCGGAACAGATCGGCGAGATGGCCGCGCTCGATCGGATCGACTTTGCGATCGCCACCGGGTCACAGAGCCTGTTCGAGGGCTACTCGCTCCTGCCCTGCTATCGCTGGCACCGGCACGTGGTCGTACCGAAGGGCCATCCCTTCGCCAAGTACAAGAAGCTCACGCTCAAGCAGCTCGCGGCGCAGCCGATCGTGACCTACGTGTTTGGCTTCACGGGTCCGTCGTCGTTGCAGCAGATCTTCGCCGACCAGGGGCTGGTGCCGAACGTCGTGCTGACCGCGCGCGATGCGGACGTGATCAAGACCTACGTGCGGCTCGGGCTCGGCGTCGGCATCGTCGCCAGCATGGCGATCGATGACAGCGACACGGACCTCGTCGAGATCGACACCTCCGACCTCTTCCCCGCGCACGTCACGTGGATCGGCTTCCGGCGCGGCGGGCTGCTGCGCAAGTACCAGCTCGACTTCATGCAGCTCTTCGCGCCGCACCTGACGCGGCGCGTGATCGAGCGCGCGGCGAATGCGCCGACGCAGGCCGAGGTCGAGGCGCTAACCAAGGACATGGACCTGCCGCTGCGCTGAGCGCCGGCGCATCGAGGCATCCAGCGCGGCGCGGTTCCGCGGCGGATGCCTATCTGGAGGCGACCTCCGGATCGGCCGTCTGGTTGCTGGGACCCACTGCGACCGGACGGCCCGCAGCCTGCCAGGTTGGGAAACCCCCGGCGAACCGATAGACGCGCGTGTATCCCCACAGCACCGCCTTGGCGGCCGCGTAAGCAGAATAGGGGCAGTACTTGCCATGACAGGAGAAGATCACGGCGCCGTCGGGGCGGGCTACTTCTCCAAGACTGTCGCTCGACAGCGCAGCAGGCAACGACAGGCTGACGCTGCCCGGAATGTGCCCGTTGCGCTCGAAGTCCGTTGCTGGGCGCACGTCGACCGAGATCGCACCCGCCTCGAGCATCGCCTGCGTGGTTTCAAGATCGATCTCCGTCACACCCTTGATCGTGTACTCGCCTCCGCGACGTGAGATCAGCTGCTTGTAGTCTGCCAGTCGCAGCTCGGCCCCTGCGCCTTCCGGCACGCCGGCCTTGCGCAGGCCCTGCACCAGCCGGGCGCGGTAGTCATCGTCATACGTGAATATGTCGCCGTACCACCACCAGTTGTATTCCTGGACGGTCAGCGGATCCATCCCTGCGGCAACATTGATCTCGTTGTACTTCGCGATCGCCTCGCGCACGCCTGCCGTGTGCCCGAGCTGGCCCAGGGAAGCGATCATGGTCGCGTAATCGAAGACATCCGACCGCCGATTGACCACCTCGGTGATGGTCGCCAGCGCGTCTTCGTATTTCTGCTGGTTGAACTGCGCGCGCGCCAGCTCACTCTGGTAGGCCGGTGAAAAGCCTGGCTCGAGGCGCATCGCGTGCCGCACCTCGGCCTCCGCGTCGGCAGCCCGGCCGAGGGCATTCAGGATGCGAGCGCGTATGACGCGCACGTCGGGGTCGCTCGGCGCGCTTTTCAATGCTTCATCGATCTCGGCCAGCGCTTCGCTGTTGCGGCCCTCTTTAATCGCCAGCTCGGCGTTCACGGCATGCGCCAGCGGCGTGGGTGCGCGCATGGCGAGCGCGAGATGCTTCCGCATACCCTCGTAGGCGCGGTCGTAGCCGGTGCCGGAGGCCAAGTCCCACAGCGACGAGACGACTTGCCAATGCGCAGCTGCCAGCGCTGCGTGCGCGCGGGCGTAGTCCGGATCGAGCGCAACGGCCCGCTCGAACGCCTCGATCGCGGCAGTCGTCTCGGTCGCGCTGCCCTGGCGCAGGCGCTCCAGTCCCTTCAGAAGCGCATCGTAGGCCGCCGGATTCGAGGTCTCGCTGCGACCGGTCGTGTCGGGCAACTTCAATTGCAGCGCCGCGACGATCTGCCCGATAACCTTGTCCTGCAGGGCAAAGACATCCTCCAGCGTGCCGCTGTAGCGTTCCGCCCAGAGGTGCTGTCCGCCGACGGCGTCGATCAATTGAGCGTTGATGCGGAGCCGATCACCCTGGCGCTGGACACTGCCCTCGAGCAGATAGCGGATCCCCAGCTCCTCGGCGACCTGCTGCGGGCGCACCTGCTTTCCCTTGTAGGCGAAACTCGAGTGACGCGCGATCACCATCAGCCCGGGCAGCCTCGAGAGATCCGTGATCAGGTCCTCGGTAATGCCGTCGGCGAAGTAGGCCTGCGCGGGATCGGCGCTGAAGTTGTCGAATGGCAGCACTGCAATTGAGCGCACGGGCGCCGCGGCGGACGCCGAAACGTCACTGGCAGGTTGCGCAGAGTCGCGGGCCGGTGCAAGGAGGCGAGTAGCTGCAAAAAACAGCAGGGCCACCGCGACTATGCCGATGGTGATGTAGTCGAGGCGCCGGGCGCTGACGTGGCGGCTGCCTGCGGACGCAGGCACATCGCGTTCGCGCTGAATTCCTTCGGGAGTCAGCTCGTAGGCCCAGGCGAACGCAATTACGAGCGGGAACCCGATTATCCCTAGCCAGACGACCAGCTTGAGGGTCCACTCTGGCATCCCGAGCACCGGCGCCACGGTCGCGGTCACCTGCGTGACCACCCAGCCCAGCGCTAGATATGCCCCGCCCATGCGAAACACGTTGCGGCGCTTGAGTTCTGAGAATAGGGACATGCCCTAGGTGCCCAACGCGAAACCCCTGGATCCAGCTTAGCGCCGGATCCATATGTCGCCAATGGATGTCTGATCCTGTCTGGGGGTTTCCAAGGCGTGTTTTTGACCGTTATGTCACCGCCTCTCGACTGACCC
>DATJKD010000191.1:0-7907 GCA_035491795.1 Steroidobacteraceae bacterium
ACGAAGTGGAAATTCCGCGCGATGATCGAGTTCCGAGACCGCATGGCGAAGACGCTCGGTCTCGACCTGCTGGTCTACAGTAACCCCGACGGGCTCGCTCAGGGCATCGGGCCGTTCACGCACGGCTCCGCGATCCACACCGACGTCATGAAGACACAGGCCTTGAAGCAGGCGCTCGACAAGTACGGCTTCGACGCCGCGTTCGGCGGTGCCCGTCGCGACGAGGAGAAGAGCCGCGCGAAGGAGCGGATCTTCTCGTTCCGCTCCGCCCAGCATCGCTGGGATCCGAAGAACCAGCGCCCGGAGCTCTGGCGGCTCTACAACGCGCGCAAACACAAGGGCGAGAGCATCCGGGTGTTCCCGATGTCCAACTGGACCGAGCTCGACATCTGGCAGTACATCTACCTCCACGCCGTTCCGATCGTGCCGCTTTATTTCTCGGCGCTGCGCCCGGTCGTGGCGCGCGACGGCACGCTGATCATGGTCGATGATGAGCGCATGCCGCTCGCCCACGGCGAGAAACCCATGATGAAGAAGGTGCGATTCCGCACGCTCGGCTGCTACCCGCTTACGGGCGCGATCGAGAGCGACGCCGGCACGCTGCCCGCCATCATCCAGGAAATGCTGCTCACCACCAGCTCCGAGCGACAGGGGCGCGTGATCGACCACGATCAGGCGGCGTCGATGGAGAAGAAGAAGCAGGAGGGGTACTTCTGATGGCGCACGTCTCGGAACTGATCGGCAGGGACATCGAGGCCTATCTCGAGGCACACGAGCACAAGAGCCTGCTCAGGTTCATCACCTGCGGCAGCGTGGACGACGGCAAGTCGACGCTGATCGGCAGGCTGCTCTATGACTCGAAGATGATCTTCGAGGACCAGCTCGCCGCACTCGAGGCGGATTCGAAGAAGGTCGGCACGCAGGGCGGAGCGCTCGATTTCGCGCTGCTGGTCGACGGGCTCGCGGCTGAGCGCGAGCAGGGCATCACGATCGACGTCGCCTACCGGTTCTTCTCCACCGACAAACGCAAGTTCATCGTCGCGGACACGCCCGGCCACGAGCAGTACACACGCAACATGGTCACCGGCGCTTCGACCGCCGACCTTGCCGTGATCCTCATCGACGCGCGCAAGGGCGTGCTGACGCAGACCCGCCGGCACAGCTATATCGTCTCACTGCTCGGTATCCGGCACATTGTGCTGGCCGTCAACAAGATGGATCTCGTCGACTGCTCGCGCGAGATCTTCGACACCATCGTGGCCGAGTACCGCGACTTCGCGCGTCAGATCAAGCTTCCAGAGGTCGTCGCGATCCCGGTGTCGGGGCTGCGCGGCGACAACATCAAGGACCCGAGCACCGCGATGCCCTGGTACCACGGTCCGACCTTGATGGGTCATCTCGAGTCGGTTGCGATCGAGGACCACGTGACCCGGGCGCCGTTCCGGCTTCCGGTGCAGTGGGTCAACCGCCCAAACCTGGACTTCCGGGGTTTTGCGGGGACGATCGTGAGCGGGGCGGTTGGTCCCGGCGACAAGGTGCGTGTGCTGCCGTCGGCGCGCGAGAGCCGCGTGGCGCGCGTAGTGGCCATGGGCGGGGACCTGAAGCGCGCGGTGGCCGGTCAGTCGATCACGATCACTCTCGCGGACGAGATCGATGCCAGCCGCGGCGACGTGTTCGCTGGGGTCGACTCGCTGCCCGGGGTCGCCGACCAGTTCGAGACCACCATCATCTGGATGAGCGACGAGCCGATGCTTCCGGGACGGCCGTACTGGATCAAGATCGGCACGAAGCAGGCGACCGCAACCATCACCGAGCCCAAATACAAGGTCAACGTCAACACACTCGAGCACCTGGCCGCGAAGACGCTGGGGCTTAACGAGATCGGCGTCTGCAACCTGTCGCTCGACCAGATGATCGCCTTCGACCCGTACGACGAGAACCGCGACACCGGCGCCTTCATTCTCATCGACCGGCTCTCCAACGCGACGATAGGCGCGGGCCTGATCCACTTCGCGCTGCGGCGGTCGCAGAACATCCACTGGCAGGCGCTCGAGGTCAACAAGGCCGCGCACGCGGTACTCAAAGGACAGCAGCCCACCGTGCTGTGGTTCACCGGCCTTTCCGGCGCTGGCAAGTCGACGATCGCAAACCTCGTCGAAAAGCAGCTGCACGCGCTCGGCAAGCACACCTACATGCTCGACGGTGACAACGTGCGGCACGGACTCAACCGGGACCTCGGGTTCACCGATGCCGATCGCGTCGAGAACATCCGCAGGGTCGCCGAGGTGTCGAAGCTGATGGTCGAGGCGGGCCTCATCGTCATGGTGTCGTTCATTTCGCCGTTCACCGCGGAGCGCCGCATGGCGCGGGCACTCTTCGGCGAAGGCGAGTTTCTCGAGGTCCACGTCGATACTCCGCTCGCGGAAGCCGAGCGCCGCGACGTCAAGGGGCTCTATAAAAAGGCGCGGCGCGGCGAGCTCAAGCATTTCACGGGCATCGATTCGCCGTACGAGGTTCCCGAGCACCCCGAGATCTACCTGGACACCACGCGGGCGAGCGCCGAGCAGGCGGCCGCCGCGATCGTCGAGCAGCTTCGGGCAAAAGGCCGGCTCGGTTCGGGGAGCTGATCGCGCGCCAGCCGCGGCCGCGCGACCGCTGGCCTCGGCTGGCCGGCAGCCTGCAGAATGTCGCGCAGACGGGGCATTCCAAAGCCCCGACCTTGAACAGCATCGTGCAGGCTGTCATTCGACTCTTTCGCGAGGCGCGCCGCCGCAAGGTCTTCCGCACGGGCGCGCTGTACGTCGTAGGCGCTTGGCTCGTGCTGCAGGTCGCGAACGTAGTGTTCCCGGGATTCGACATCCCGGACGCCGCGATCCGGGGATTGCTCTGGGCGGCGGTGGCAGGATTTCCGGTAGCCCTCGCCTTCGGCTGGCTGTTCGAGATCAGCCCGGGCGGCATCCGGCGCACTGCGCCCCTCGGTGCGGGCGAGACGGCCGAACCGCGTGCACTGGGGCGCAGCGACTACCTGATTCTTGCAGCCTTCGCGGCGATTGCGGTCGTGCTCGTCTACCGGGCTGCACAGGACATCCGCGAGACCCCAAAGGACGGAGCAGCTGCGGGCGAACCGGCAGGAGAAGGCACCGCACGGCTTCCGAACTCGATCGCCGTATTGCCCTTCGCCAACATCAGCAACGACCCCGACAACGAGTATTTCTGCGACGGAATCTCCGAGGAGATCCTCGACCGCCTGTCGCGGGCGGCCGGCTTGAATGTGATCGGCCGAACCTCGTCGTTTGCCTTCAAGGGAAGCGACTACGGCATCGAGCGAATCAGCGCGCTTCTTGGGGTGCGCTATGTGCTTCAGGGCAGCGTACGCAAGACTGGAGATCAGCTCCGCGTATCGGCGCAGCTGCTCGACGCCGGCGGCGTGCAGGTCTGGAGTGAATCTTTCGACCGGCAGCTCGAGAACGTCTTCGAGATCCAGTCGGAAATCGCTGGCGCGGTCGCGAACACGGTCGCCTCGCAGGTGGTTCCGGAGACCGACGTCGGTCATGAGCCCGACCTCGAAGCCTACGAGCATTACCTCACCGGACGCACGCTGCTGCACAGGCGCGACTCGTATCGGGCGCGCGAGGAGCTGCAGCGGGCGGTCGAGATCGACCCGCAGTTCGCCGAGGCCCATGCCGAGCTCGCGATCGCCCAGGCGCTCGATGAAATCCCCGAGCCCATGGATCGCGCGCGGGCGTCGGTGCAACGCGCCCTGCAACTGAAGCCGAGGCTGCTGCGCGCGCGGGCGGCCGAGGGATTTCTCCTCATGAATGGCGACCCGCGCGACCCGGCCGGTGCCGAGCGGGTGCTGCGCGAGGTGCTCGACCAGGACCCGAACATGAGCGATGCGCTGAACTGGCTGCAGGGTGCGGTGCGGGAGCAGGGGCGGGACGACGAGGCCCGCGCAATCCTCGAGCGCGCCGCGGTCCTCGACCCGCTGCATCCGTCGATCGTCGCAAACCTGGCGGGGCAACTGTACGAGGATGGTGAGGTCGACCGGGCCAAGCGCCTCCTCGAACGGCAGCTCGAGCAGCCAAGGCCTGGTTTCATGGTCTACCGCGAATTGGCGGGCATCTACCAGGCCAGCGGCCGTCTGGTCGAGGTCAATGCGCTGGCAAAACGGGAAGCATTGTCCCTCGCCGGAGGCCCCGATTTTGCTTTGGTGCTGAGCTACGCCTTGCTGGGGGACTATGCTTCGGCCGAGGCGTGGAACACGCGCGCGTTGCGCGAGTTTCCAGATTTGCCGGGGCCCCGGATCATGGCGATCGGCATGCAGACCGCGCAGGGTCGATACGAGAACGTTGGGCGACAGATGCGCGCGCTGTTCGGGGATCTCCGCGCGCCGCCCGCAGGAGTGCCCATTGGCGAGCAGGTGATTTCTGGCGCACTCCTGGCGCGCGCCGGCGAATACAGCGCCGCGATCACGTTCCTCGAGCCGCTCGTCGATCCTGGATCGCCCGCCGGGGCCTACGCGGATGAGTTCTGGTTCAACGGACTGCACGCGCTCGCATGGGCCTACCGGCACACGGGTGCCGACGATAAGGCGGCGCGTCTACTCGCAAGCGCGGCTCGGTTGTGCGACGACGAACGCGCCGCGGGCCGGCTGCGCGACGGGTTAAAGCTGCACAAGTGCGCCGAGACCGAGCTGTTGCTTAGGCATACGGATCGGGCGCTGGCCGGGTTCGAAGGGGCGGTCGCCGCCGGCTGGCGAAACTATTACCACCGTCAGAACGACCCGTACTGGGCGGCGGTGCAGGATCGCCCGGCGTATCGCGCGCTGATTGAGAAAGTGAAGGCGGACATTGACCGTCAACGGGCGGAGGTCCAGCGAATCGACGCACGCGAGGACTTTGCGGCGAAGGTCGATGCGGCACGTGCGGGGCGCGCCGGAGTCGAGTCCGGCAAATGACCGGATTCGCAACCGTCGTCACCTGGCTCTATCGCGAGGCACGCCGACGCAAGGTGTTTCGCACCGCGGCGCTGTACGTGGTGGGTGCATGGCTCGCGCTGCAGGTGGCGGCGCTGATGTTTCCAGGGTTCGGCATCCCGGAATCGGCCATTCGCGCGCTGATCTGGGCGGCCGTGGCGGGTCTCCCGGTGGCGGTGGTTTTTGGTTGGCTGTTTGAGATCGGTCCGGGCGGGATTCGCCGCACCGGGCCGGCGGTGGCGAGCGAGGGGGCGGCACCACAGCCCTTGGAGCGCCGCGATTACCTGATGCTGGGGGCCTTCGCCGCGATCGCCGCGGTACTGGTGTACCGCGCGGCGCAAGGGGTGCGCGATGCGCCGAGGAACGCTGCGATCGCAGAGGCCCATGCCGCGCTGGAGGAGGAGACCGAGCGGCTCGAGAACTCGATCGCGGTGCTGCCGTTCGCGAACATCAGCGAGGATCCCGCCAACGAGTATTTCTGCGACGGCATTGCCGAGGAGATCCTCGATCGGCTCGCACGAGCGGCCGGGCTCAATGTGATCGGGCGCACGTCCTCGTTCGCGTTCAAGGGGAGTAACTACGGGATCGAGCGGATCAGCGCGCTCCTGGGCGTGCATTACGTGCTGCAGGGGAGCGTGCGCAAGGCGGGGGATCAGCTGCGAGTGTCGGCGCAGCTTCTCGACGCGAAGGGCGTGCAGGTCTGGAGCGAGTCGTTCGACCGGCAATTGAAGAACGTCTTCGAGATCCAGTCCGAGATCGCGAGCGCGGTAGCGAGTACGGTCGCCTCGCAGATGGTGCCGGACACCGACGGTCATGAGCCCAACCTCGATGCCTACGAGCATTACCTCGCGGGACGCACATTGCTGCACAGGCGCGACTGGGAGCCTGCGCGCGAGGAGCTGCAACGGGCGGTCGCGCTCGACCCGGAGTTCGCCGAGGCCCATGCCGAGCTCGCGATCATCCAGGCGTTCGAGGAAACCCCGGAGGCCATGAGTCGGGCGCGCGCGTCGGTCAAGCGCGCCCTGCAACTGAAGCCCAGGCTGGTGCGCGCGCGCGCGGCCGAGGGGTTTCTGTTCACGAAGGCCAAGCCACCCGACCTGCCGGGCGCGGAGCGAGTGCTGCGCGAGGTACTCGACCAGGACCCGAACATGAGCGACGCGCTGAACTGGCTTCAGAGCGTGCTCTACGAACAGGGGCAGGTCGACGAGGCGCGCGCGATTCTCGAGCGCGCCGCGGTCATCGACCCGTTGCACCCAGCCATCGCGGCCAACCTGGCGGATCGGCTGATCGAGGAGGGCAAGATCGAGCAGGCTGTGCGCATCTACGAGCGCGCGATGGAGCAACCGACCCCGAGCCCGATGATCTTTGCCGCGGCCACCGGTTTTTACCAGTCGACCGGGAGACTGGTCGAGATGAGCATCGCCCAGAAGCGGGCTGCGCTGCGTGATCCGGCGTATTCGAGCCTGTTCTTCCTGCTGCTGAGCTATAGGTCGCTCGGCGACTGGCCCCAGGTCGAGGCGGTGAACGAGCGCCTGATGCGAGCAACCCCCGAAGGGCCAGTAAGCACGTTTCGCGCAGTGATACTGCCAAGCGCGAAGGGCCAGATCGACGTTACCGTGCAACGGTGGCGGGAGGCGCTCTCGGAACGACGAATGACCTTCGCAGACCTGGATGGGGTAGAAAGACTCATTGCCGGCGTGGATCTGGCGCGGGACGGCGACTACGCGGCCGCGATCGAAGCCCTCGAGCCAGTCGTCGATGCCGAATTTCCCGACAGAGCCGCTATTCCCGGTTCATTCATCCACGGCGCACATGCGCTCGCCTGGTCTTACCTGCATACCGGAGCCGACGCCAAGGCCGAGCGTTTGCTGGCAACCGAAGCACGGGAATGCAGCGCCCTGCGGGCCGACGGCCGTCTCAGAAACAGCTTCGACCTGCATCGCTGCGCCCAGACGGAGTTGCTGCGCGACAACGTCGAGCAGGCGCTCGCGGGATTGGAGAAGGCGATCGAGGCCGGGTGGAGCGAGTATTACCTGCACGAGCGCGACCCGTTGTGGGCGTCGGTAGCGAGCGACCCTCGCTATCGCGCCCTGATGGCGAAGGTCAAGACGGATGTCGATCGCCAGCGGGCGGAGGTTCGACGGATCGATGCCAGCGAGCGCTTCATTGAGAAGCTCGACGCGGCGATCGCGGCGAAGACCCCACGAGAGGAATGAGACCGCCGGGCCGGGCCAGGCCGGCGGGGCCGTTCACGCCACGCCGGGATCCGCGTTATCATCATCGGCCCTTTCTTGCACTGCGAAAGGATCTCGGATGAGCGCAGCTTCCGCCGGCGCGCGCCTGCGCGCGGCACTGGCCCAGGAACGGCCGCTGCAGGTCGTGGGCACGATCAATGCCTACTCGGCGCTGCTTGCACAGCGCTCCGGGTTTCGCGCGCTCTATCTGTCGGGCGCCGGGGTCGCAAACGCGTCGTTCGGGCTGCCCGACCTCGGCATCACGAGCCTGAACGACGTTTGCGAGGACGTGCGGCGGATCGCGAGTGCCACACCGCTGCCGCTGCTCGTGGATGCGGACACCGGCTGGGGCGCGGCCTTCAACATCTCGCGGACGATCGGTGACCTGATCCGCTCCGGTGCCGCGGGCTGCCATCTCGAGGACCAGGTGCAGGCCAAGCGCTGCGGGCACCGTCCGGGCAAAGCTCTCGTCACGACCGAAGAGATGGTCGACCGCATCAAGGCAGCGGTCGACGGCCGCACCGACCGCGAATTCGTGCTGATGGCCCGCACCGACGCGCACGCCGTCGAGGGCCAGCACGCCGCGATCGAGCGCGCGCAGCGTTACGTCGAAGCCGGCGCGGACATGATTTTCGCGGAGGCGCTGACAACGCTGGACGAGTACCGACAGTTCACGGCGGCCGTCAAGGTGCCCGTGC
>DATJKD010000192.1:0-3313 GCA_035491795.1 Steroidobacteraceae bacterium
GGCTCGCGCGAAAGTCGTGCCCCGCATCGGCTCGATCTGCACCGGCGCGCTGATACTGGCCCGCGCCGGTCTCCTGGACGGGCGCTCGGCGACCACACACTGGGGCTACTGCGATCGGCTGGCGCGCAACGCGCCGCGCACGCGCGTCGAGCCCGACGCGCTCTATGTCCAGAGTGGCCGCGTCTACACGTCCGCAGGAGTGACGGCTGGAATGGACATGGCGCTCGCGATGGTCGAGCAGGACTGGGGTAAGGCCACGGCGCTCGCCGTGGCGCGCGAGCTGGTGATGTTCGTCAAGCGACCCGGCGGACAGTCGCAGTTCAGCCATTTCCTCGAGGCGCAGCAGCGCGACGACCGGTTCGGCCACCTCGAGCTGTGGATGCTAGAGCATCTCAATGCGGATCTCTCGGTTGAGCAGCTGGCGCGCCGCTGCAGCATGAGTGAGCGGCATTTCGCGCGGCTGTTTGCCACCCGGATCGGTCGTCCGCCCGCGAATCACGTTGCCCGGCTGCGGATCGACGCCGCGCGGCGCCGGATCGAGGAAGGCGCGACGCGAATGAAGGACGTGGCGCGAGAGTGCGGCTTCGGCGACGAGCAGGGGCTACGCCGCGCGTTCCGCCGCACGCTCGGCGTTACGCCGCAGGAATACCGCCAGCGTTTCGCCTGATGCGACAAGCGGCAACGGACCGCGTACAGTTTCCGGCTTTCGGCGCGGCGAGGGGTGGGTCCATGAGGGCATTGGCGGGAATCGGTTGCTGGTTTGCGGTGTTGCTGTTCGTGGCCGGCTGCGAACGCCAGGCACCGGTCGGTGTCGCAGCCCCGACCGCGACTCCGGAGACCGGCGCCGCGACGGCGAACGCCGATTGGGACGGGTTCGTCGCCTCGTTCCTCGAGGACTATTTCGCGGCCAATCCAGTCTTCGGCGTCTACGCGGGACGCCACGAGTACGACGGCCGCATGCAGGACTTCAGCGCGGCGGCGATCGAGCGGGAAATCGCGCGACTTCGCACCGCGCGGGCCCGGGCCGCCGGGTTCGACGCCGCGAGGCTCGGTTCGAAGCAGGCATTCGCACGCGACTATCTGCTGTCGCGGATCGACGACGACCTCTTCTGGCTTGCCGAGGCGGAATGGCCGTTCCGCAGCCCGGACTACTACCTGGGATGGCTCGATCCGGACGCATATCTCAACAAGCCCTACGCGCCTCTCGAGCAGCGGATGCGTGCCTACATCGCCTACGCGAAGACGATTCCGAACGCGACGGCGCAGATCCGCGCCAATCTGCGCACACCGATGCCGCGGCCGTGGATCGACTATGGTGTCAACGCCTTCGCCGGCTTCGCGGACTTCTATCTCAAGGACGTGACACCCGTGTACGCCGAGGTAGCCGACGCCGGGTTGCAGGCGGAGCTGAAACAGGCGAACGCCGCCGCCGCGAAGGCGATGCGCGAGCTCGCGGCCTGGCTCGAGTCCGAGCGATCGCGCGCGACCGATGACTTTGCGCTGGGCACGACGATGTTCTCGCGCATGCTCGAGGCGACCGAGAGTGTGAGCGTGCCGCTCGAGCGACTCGCCGCCTTGGGCCAAGCGGATCTCGAGCGCAATACGGCGGCGCTCCGCGATGCCTGCGGACGTTTCGTGCCGGGTGGCACCGTCGCGGAGTGCGTCGACAAGGTACGCTCGCGAAAGCCCGCCGACGGTCCGGTGGCCAGCGCCACCCGGCAACTTCCCGAGCTCGAGGCTTTCGTGCGCGCAAAGGATCTGGTCAGCATCCCGAGCGAGGAGCGCGCCCGCGTCGCGCAGGCGCCACCGTACAACGCGCAGAATTTCGCATACATCCAGACGCCGGGACCGTTCGAGCCAGGCGTGCCGGCGACTTACTACATCGCAGCACCCGACCCGAAGTGGTCCGCAAAGGAACGCGCGCAGTACGTGCAGCCCGAGTTGGGCCTGCTCTTCATCTCGGCTCACGAAGTCTGGCCCGGCCACTTCCTGCACTTCCTGCATGCAAACCGCAGCCCCTCGAAGATCGGTCAGCTCTTCCAGAGCTATGCATTCACCGAGGGCTGGGCGCACTACACCGAGGAGATGATGTGGGACGCCGGCCTGCACGAAGGCGATGCCGAGGCTCACATCGGTCAGCTCATGCAGGCGCTGTGGCGTAACGTCCGTTATGTGTCGGCCATCGGCTTGCACACCGGCGGCATGAGGCTCGAGGAATCCGAGCGCCTGTTCCGCGAGGTCGCGTACCTCGATCCGGGTAACGCGCGCCAGCAGGCAATGCGCGGCACCTACGACCCCGCGTATCTCAACTACACGCTGGGCAAGCTGATGATCCGCAAGCTGCGTGACGACTGGGTGGCGACGCACGACGGACGCGCGGCGTGGAAAGAGTTCCACGACACGCTGCTTTCATATGGCGGGCCGCCGCTGCCACTGGTGCGTCGCGAGATGCTCGGCGGCGCGGCCGGCGACGCGCTCTGAGCCGGCAGCGGGCTACCTGCGCGCCGGCGACCGCGCTGCCTGCAGGAATTCCCGCGGCATCCACCGCGCCACGATGATCGCGGCGCCGATCGCCACGGCGAGATCCGCCCAGCCTGCGGGCGCGCTGGCGGTCCCAAGCGAGAGCGCAAGGAACAGGAGCGCGAGCAGCATCGTGATCCCGGCGGCAACATGCGGCAGCAGCCCGGCACCCGCCAGCAGCCAGCCGAGCGCAAGATAGCTGAAGGCCTTGCCTGCGAGCAGAGGCAGGGATGGCCGCCCTGTCAACAATTCGGGCAACTCGGGCCAGGCGAATTGGTAACGCCCCCCGCCGCCGGTCAATGCCACCACGGCCGGCCATGCGAGCCAGGTCACGAGCAACGCGGCGAGCAGCGCGGCGCGCGGCCGCTCGCCCAGGCGGCTGATCAGCAGCAGCGATGGCAGTAGCAGCACGAGTGCGGCGATCAGGTCGACGGTGAGCATGCTGCCTGCGACGAAGGTGCGCCCGACCAGCACCACCGCGATGATCACCAGCAGCACGTCCACCGCGCGCTGGCGCCGCACCAGATGAAAGACCGCCTCCGAAACGATCAACCAGCCGATCAGGTAGGCCGCGGTCTCCGCGAAACGAATATGCGGCGTGAAGAGCGGGCGGACTGCGCGCTTCAACTGTCCCAGACTCGCATCCGGCAGGAACGGCCAGAGCCTCATCACCAGCCACAGCGCCACGATCAGCACGGCCACGGCGCGCGCGCGATTGACCGGTGCTCCCTGCGGCGCGATGCGCGAGCCGAAGGCATGCCACGCGGAGCCACCGAGCGTGCCGGCGAGCGCC
>DATJKD010000193.1:0-7625 GCA_035491795.1 Steroidobacteraceae bacterium
AGGAAGGCACGCTCGAGCGCAAGGTCCGGGGGCCCGGCGTCCTGCAGCCGCGCGAGGCGCGCTGGCTCTCGACCCGCGTCGAGGCGCGCGTCGATCGCGTCCTGGTGCGGGCCGGCGAGACCGTCGAGCCCGACACCGTCATCGTCCAGCTGTCGAATCCCGAAGTCGAGCGCGCGGCCGACGCCGCTACGCTCGAGGTCGCCGCCGCCCGCGCCGAGTACGCGGCCGCGCGGCTCGAGCTCGAAAGTCAGCGCCTGGACCGGCGATCCTCCCTCGCCGAGGCGCGCGCGACCGCAGAGTCCGCGCGTCTCCAGGCGGTGGCGGAGGAGCGCGCCTTTCAGAAGGGCGCGGTCTCGGAGCTGCAGTATTCCCGCTCGAAGATCGAGGCGGGCCAGCTCGGGGAGCGCGCCGAGATCGAGCAGCAGCGCTTGATCGCGCTCGACTCCGCCGTCAATGCGCAGCTCGAGGCGCGCCAGGCGCGCCTGCGACAGCTCGAGCGCGCAGCCGAGGAGCAACGCCTGGCGGCCGACTCGCTGTCGGTCAAGGGCGGAATCGCAGGCGTTGTGCAGAGCGTCCCGGTGCAGGAAGGCCAGCAGCTCGCCCCGGGCGCGAACGTCGCGCGCGTCGCGAAGCCCGGCACGCTGTACGCGGAGCTCCGCATCCCCGAGCTCGACGCCCGCGACCTGGCGCCGGGCCTCGCGGCCGTCATCGATCTGCGCGACCGCCTCGTGCGCGGCCGCGTCGTGCGCGTGGACCCCGCCGTCGCGGCGGGCGCGGTGCGCGTCGAGGTGGACTTCGACGAGTCGCTACCCACACAGGCGCGCGCCGACCTCTCGGTCGACGGCACGATCGCGATCGAGACGCTGGCGAACGTACGCTACGTCGGCCGCCCGGTCGGCGCGCAGTCCGAGACCGCGACCACGGTATTCCGCGCGAAGCCCGGAGACACCGTCGCCGAGCGCGTGCCGGTGAAGTTCGGCAAGGCCTCGGTGAACCAGATCGTCGTGCTCGACGGCCTCGAGCCCGGCGACATCGTGGCCCTCGCCGACACTACGCAATGGTCCGGCAAGGACCGACTCGTCATCGACTGAGAGAACGGAGCACCCTGATGCAGGACAAAGCCATGATCAGCCTCGCGGGCATCACCAAGGTCTTCTACACGGACGATCTCGAAACGCACGCCCTCGACGGCATCCACCTCGACGTTGCGAAGGGCGAGTTCCTCTCGATCTCCGGGCCCTCGGGCTGCGGCAAGTCGACGCTGCTCGCGCTGCTCGGGCTCCTCGATACGCCGACCGAGGGCAAATACCTGCTCGACAGCCAGGACGTCACCGGACTCACGCCGGCGGCGCGCGCCCGGACGCGCAACGAGCGTATCGGCTTCATCTTCCAGGCCTTCAATCTGATCGGCGATCTCACCGTCCTGCAGAACGTCGAGCTGCCGCTCACTTATCGCGCGAGCATGCCCGCGGACGAGCGCCGCAAGGCCGCGGTCGCCGCGCTCGAGCGTGTCGGAATGTCCCACCGCGTAAATCACCACCCGTCGCAGCTCTCGGGCGGGCAGCAGCAGCGCGTGGCGGTGGCCCGCGCGCTCGCCGGCCGGCCCTCGATCCTGCTCGCCGACGAACCGACCGGGAACCTGGACTCGCGCAACGGCGAAGCCGTGATGAACCTGCTCCGCGAGCTGCACCGCGAGGGCTCGACCATCTGCATGGTGACGCACGACCCGCGCTACGCCGACTACGCGGACCGCAAGGTGCAGCTGTTCGACGGTCGCGTCATGGACGAGAGCAAGATGATCGACCTGTCGCAGCGCCGCGCGGCCACGGCCTGAGGAGTCAGCGATGCGCGCACTCATCGACGAGCTCAAGGCCGCGGTCACGGGTCTCGCGCGGGCGCCGGGCTTCACCGCGCTCGCGGCCGGCGTGCTCGGGCTCGGCCTCGGCGCCGTGATCTTCATGTACGGCGTCGCCGACACGCTGATGCTCGAACCCCCGCCGTATCCGAACGCGGACCGCCTCTACACGATCGCGACCATCGACGGGCAAATCGCGGGCGACTACGACGACGCGATGCTGCCGCAGGACTACCTCAAGGTCCGCGGGGCTGCGACGCAGTTTGAGGCGCTCGGCGGCATCTACGTGGGTACGACCTACCTCACCGGCGACGGCCAGGCGGAGCGCTACGACGGTGGCTTCGCGGACGGCCACATTTTCGACGTGGCCGGTGTCGCGCCCGAGCTCGGGCGCACCATCGGGCCGCGGGACGCCATGGAGAATGCTGCGCCGGTCGTGGTGCTGAGCCACGCGCTGTGGACCGAGCGCTTCGACGCCGACCCTCGTGTCATCGGTCGCACGGTGCGGGTGAACGGCAAGTCCTCCGAGGTCATCGGCGTGATGCCGAAGGACTTCTCCTTCCCGACCACGGCCCAGCTCTGGATCGCGAACCAGCAGGATGCGACCCGCGTTTCGCGGCACGACGGCTTCGACGTGCAGGTCTTCGGCCGGCTGCGTGAGGGCGCGAACCCGGACGTGGCGCAGCAGGAGCTCGCGCCGGTCGCCGCGGCCATCAAGGCGGAGATCGGGGAACAGGCGTTCAATGGCTACTTCGAGCTCGTGCCGATGGCCGCCGGGTTCATCGGCGACGAGGGCACGACGCTCGTGTGGACGCTGCTTATCGCCGTGGGCTTTGTGCTGCTGATCGCCTGCGCCAACGTCTCGAACCTCCTGCTCGCGCGCTCGGCCTACCGCGTCCGCGAGACGACCTTGCGCTCCGCGCTGGGCGCGAGTCGTGGGCGCCTCGTGCTGCACATGATCGCCGAGGGCTTCGTGATCAGCGCGATCGCGACGGCGATCGGTCTCCTGCTCGCATCGATCGCGCTCGACGGGATGCAGCTCGCGGCGACGCGGCTCCTGGAGGACAGTCCGAACTGGTGGCGCTTCGAAATCGACACCCGGGTGGCGATCGTGGCCGTGAGCGCCGCGCTCCTCTCGACCTTGTTCGCGGGCCTGCCTGCGGCGATCCGTGCGTCACGTCCCTCGCTCGACTCGCTGCTGCGCGACGGCGGTCGCATGGGAACCGGGCTCGCCATCGGCAAGATCGCCTGGGGCCTGGTCGTTGCCGAGGTCGCGCTCGCCTGCCTGCTGCTCGGCGTTGCGGCGCTGATGACGAAGAGCGTGCTCAACGCTACCTCGTCCGACGTGGGCGTGGAGACGGACGACATCATGACGGCGCGCGTCGGCCTCACGGACGGCACGTACATGGAGCGGGAGGAGCAGGTACGGTTCTGGGACACGCTCCTGGCGCGCGTCCAGTCCGAGCCGGGCATCCGGTCGGCATCCGTGACCAACTCGCTGCCGGGGCACGGGACCGGGGATGGACCGGTATCAATCGAGGGTCGCGACTACGGCGACGTCTCGAAGAAGCCGTTCGTCAACCACGTGAGTGTCAGCCCCACGTTCTTCGAGACATTTCGCATCGCCCCCACTCAGGGCCGGCTGTTCGACGGACGCGACACCATGGACAGCCTTTCCGTCGTCGTGATCAACGAGTTCATGGCGCGGTCGATGTTTCCGGACGAGTCGCCAATCGGCAAGCGCATCCTTTTCGATCTCGATGAAGAAAAGATCTGGTACACGATCATTGGCGTGGTGCCGAACGTCGTCATGGACGACGACGGCACGATCGACGAGGGCGTGTACATGTCCGTTCTGCAGCATCCGCAGCGCTTCATGAGCATCGCCGTGCGCGGGGAGGGCGACCCGCGCGGGCTGGTCGGCGCCGTGCGCACTGCGCTTGCCCAGACCGACCCGGACCTGGCGCTCTACTGGCTGCGCACCTTCGACGAGTCGCGGATGGTCCGCACCGCGGGCTTCCGTATCATCGGCACGATGTTCGCCGCGTTCGCGGGTGTGGCGCTGGTGCTCGCCGCCGCCGGGCTCTTCGGCGTGCTCGCCTTTCACGTCGGCCAGCGCACGCGCGAGATCGGCGTGCGCCGCGCGCTGGGCGCGGACAACGGCCGGATCCTGCGCATGATCATGCGCGCGAGCGGCGTGCAGATCCTGCTCGGTGTGGGCATCGGCATGACGCTGCTGCCTCTGATGGGCCGCGGCCTCGGCGACATCCTCGGCGACGTGAGTCCTTACGACCCCGGCATCTACGGCATGGTCATCGGGCTCATGATTGCGGTCGCGGTCATCGCGACCCTGGCGCCCACGCGGCGCGCGCTGAAAGTGGATCCGGCGGCGGCGCTGCGCTACGAGTGACTTGGCTGAGGCGGAGCCGCTGGGCACTCGGGGAGGGTGTCCTGCCGAAATTCGTCAACTAAGTTGACGAATTTTCCAGGTCGGCTCTCTCGGCCTGCGATTCAAGGGCAGTTAGAATTGAGGCCGACCCACGCGTCCCGTGCGGAGGTACTCGATGAAATGCCCACGATGCAAGTCGCCGCAACTGCTGCCCACGATGATCGAGGAGCACCTGCCCGCGATGGGCTGCACCACGTGTAACGGCAGCCTCGTGTCCTTGCTCTACTACCGGCATTGGGCTGAGACGCAAAAGGCTTCGGATTCGAAGGTCGCGACGGCCGTCGCGACGAACGACACGACCGCGGCGCTCACATGCCCGAAGTGCGAGCGCATCATGATGAAGTACAAGGTCAGCGGGACCGTGTCGAATCGCCTGGACGTCTGCGGCCTGTGCGACGAAGCCTGGCTGGACGGGGGCGAGTGGGAGCTGCTCGAGGCGCTTCAGCTGAGCCACATCATGCCGGCGATCTTCACTGACGAGTGGCAGAGCCGTATTCGCCGCGAGATCGCCGAGGAATCGCGACGCTTGATCCTCGCCCGGACGATAGGCGACGAGCCCCTGGCGCGCGTCGAAGAGTTCAAAGCCTGGCTCGCGAACAACGAGCACAAGTCGGAGATCATGACGTACCTGTCCCGGGGTTAAGACGCCGTGATCATTGCCGCGATCGCGGGACTCACGTTTGCGCCACAGAGGACGATCGCGACCGTCTTGTTGGCGTAATCCGTCGCAACCTGGCGAAAAGCGGCGACTGGCACGCCGGCCGCGCCCTCGACGAGCTGACCGTCCTCGCGATACAGCCCGCGTAATGCCTCGAGAATCTCTTCTTCGCTTACGAGGACCGAACGATCGATCACTTTGCGGCAGAGCGGCAGCGTGATCGCCTCGTCTTCCAGCCCGCCGGCGGTGCTGACCGAGAGCGTTGGCTGCTCCTCTACCTGAATGACCCGCCCGGCGCGCAGGCACTCGTACAGGGCGGGCGAGTTGCGGGGCCAGCAGCCGACGATCTCGGTGGTGGGCGAAACCGCCTTGAGGTGGGTGCCGATCCCGCCGATCAGGCCTCCACCGCCAACTGCAACGAAAACGGCATCGAGGCGCAGGAGCTGCCGCAGTAGCTCCACGCCAATCGTTCCCTGGCCCGCGATGACAGCCGGATCGTTGTAAGGCGATGCGTACTCGCGTCCGGATCGCTCACCTTCGCGGCGCGCCGTCTGTTCGGCCAGGAGTGGGTCTCCACCCACCAGCGTCACCTTCGCTCCGAGCCGCTCGATCTTCTCGCGCTGCGCCGGATCGATCGCCGATGGTACGAAGACCTCCGCCGCGATGCCGAGCCTGGCCGCTGCCGCCGCAACGGCCAGCGCGTGATTCCCGCCGCTGGACGCTGCGACGACGCCGCTCGCTGCCTGAGCCGGCGTCAATGAGAGCAGCTTGTGGGTGGCGCCACGCGGCTTGAAGGAGCCCGTCTCCTGGAGATTCTCGAGCTTGAGATAGACCTCTGCACCGGAGAGCACGCTGAGCGAGTCCGAGCGTACGACCGGTGTCTCGATGACATGCGGGCGAATGCGCCGTTCGGCGGCCGCACAGTCCAACATCACCATCACGCCGTCCTCCGTTTACACAGGCTCATATTGCGCTAGGGGTGAGGCCCATGCACGATTCGCCGGATGCAGCCGCGCATACTCGTTGCGGATGACCAGGCGGACATCCTCTCGGCGCTCAAGCTCCTGCTGAAGCGCGAGGGCTTCGAGGTCGCGACGGCTACCTCGCCCGCGGGCGTGCTCGATATCGTCGGGCGCGAGGACGTGGACGTCGCGCTCGTCGACCTCAACTACTCGCGCGACACCACCTCGGGCGAGGAGGGTGTCGCGCTTGTCGAGCAACTGCACCGCGAGCACCCGGACCTGCCCGTCGTCGTGATGACCGCGTGGGCGACCGTCGGGCTCGCCGTGAAGGCGATGCAGAACGGCGCCAACGACTTCCTGGAGAAGCCCTGGAACAACCAGCGCCTCACCTCCCTCCTGCGCAATCAGGTGCAGCTCGCCGAGGCGCGCCGCCGGGGCCGCCGCCTTGCGGACGAGAATGCGATCCTGCGCGGTGCCGACGGCACGGACCTCGTGGCCAGCTCGCGCGCGATGCAGGAGGTCGTGCGGATGGCCCGGCAAGTGGCGCGCTCCGGGGCCAGCGTGCTGATCACCGGCGAGCCCGGCACCGGCAAGAGTCTGCTGGCGAGGCTCATACATGGCTGGTCCGATCGCGCCGAGAAGTCGTTCATCTCGGTGAACGCCGGCGGCCTGCCGGAGACCGTGTTCGAGACCGAGATGTTCGGCCACGTGAAGGGCGCGTTCACGGACGCCAAAACGGACCGGACCGGGCGCTTCGAGCTCGCGGACGGCGGCACGCTGTTCCTCGACGAGATCGGGAACGTTCCGCCCGCGCAGCAGGCGCGGCTGCTGCGCGCGCTCGAGACCGGCGAGTTCGAACGCGTGGGCTCCTCGCGGACACAACGCGCCGACGTGCGCGTCATCTCCGCGACCAATGCGGACCTGCCCGTGCTGATTCGAGACGGGCGCTTCCGCGAGGATCTGCTGTTCCGCATCAATACCGTCGAGATCCGGCTGCCGCCGCTGCGCGAGCGGCGCGAGGAGATCCTGGAGCTCGCGAGCGCGCAGCTCGCGCGGAAAGCCGCGCAGTACGGGCGCGCGGTGAAGGGCTTCGACGCCGGTGCCATCGCGGCGCTGCAGCAGTACGCCTGGCCGGGAAACGTGCGCGAGTTGAATAGCGTCGTCGAGCGCAGCCTCTTGCTCACGGCGGGCAACGAGATCGGGGCGGCGGACCTGCGGCTTTCGGCGGCGAAGGTGGGGCCGCCCTCGCTCGAAGACATGAGTCTCGAGGACGCGGAGCGCGCGCTGATCCGGTCCGCGATCCGGCGCAACGGTGGCAGCGTGATGGCGGCGGCGGACGCGCTCGGCCTCTCGCGGAGCGCAATGTACCGCCGGCTCGAGAAGCTCGGATTGAAGCCGGACGACCTCTAGCGCCGCAACTGGTGCAGCGGGTGGTGAAACGCGCAAACTCCAGCGCCGTGGCGGAAGAAAGCGAGCCGAGAAAGCCCCTGTACAGCCGCCCGGTCACGCGACGGCGCGGCCTGAGGTTTCAGTCACGCATCGTGCTGCTGACGCTCGCCGGTGGGCTGCCGGCGCTCCTGGCCGCCGTCCTGCTGCTGCGCGAGGTACCAATCGCGGACTCGGTGCAGCGGCTGATCGTCGTGGTGCTGGTCGGCGCCTGGATCGGTTTCGCGATCGCGGTCCACAAGGCGACCGTCGAGC
>DATJKD010000194.1:0-6407 GCA_035491795.1 Steroidobacteraceae bacterium
GCTGCCGGCGGCAGCGTCGGCGGCGATCACCTCTTCGAGCCAGCGCCTGCGCCCTGACGTGTCGCCGCTGTCGCGGGCCAGGTCGGCGAGCGCCTGCCGCGCATCGATCGCTGCCGCATGCGGCGCGGGATAGCGCTCGACATAGGCCGTGTACGCGCGCGTCGCGGCCGCCCGGTCGTTCGCGCCGGCATAGAGCTCGGCCGCCTGCCACAGCGCGGTGCGACGGATCTCGCCATCCTCGCCGTCGAGCGTCGCGACACGTTCGAGCTCTATCGCTGCCTGCTGCGTCCTTCCGGACTCGAGGTAGGCGACTGCGAGCTTGCGCGTCGCCTCCGGCGCGAGCTCATGCTGTGGATGAGCGGAGCGGAAGGCTTCGAGCACCTGCGCGGCGCGCTCCCACTGCTTCGCGTTCAGGAGCAGCGTCGCGGCATCGAACTCCGCCTTGGCGCGGATCGTCGAGTCCGGGACCAGGCTCGCGATGCGCAGGAACTCGCCGACCGCGCCTTCGACGTCACCCGCGGCCTGTCGGGCCTCGGCCTGCCGATACACCGAGGCGGCGAGCCGTTCGCGGACTTCGGTGCGCTCCGGATCACCCGGCGGGATCCGCGCGTCGAGCTCGCGGAATGCGCGCTCGGCTTCCGCAAATCTGCCGCTGTCGAACCAGGTATTCGCGAGCACCGTCCACGCCACGCGCTGCTGCGTTGTGTCGGCACGCGGTCCGAGCGCCAGGATTCGCTGCGCGACGGACTCGGCGCGAACCCGATCACCGCCATCGAAGAGACTGCGCGCGGTGCGGGTCAGCACCGCGGGCACCTGGGGCTCGGCCGGAAACGTATCGGCGTAGCGGATCGCGGAATCGACGGCCTTCGCCTGCCACGCCGCGCGAGCATCGGCGGGCAACATGGATTCCCCTTTCTCGTAGGCGACCAGAGCGGCGTAACCCGCGCGGGCGGCGCCGGGATTGGCAGCGTACCCATACGCCGCCCATTCGTACTCCGCCGCGGCCTCGACATAACGCGAACCGTCGAACAGCAGATCCGCGAGCAGCAGCCGTGTCGACGGCGCCTCGGGCGAATCATCGAAGCCCGCGAGGAAGTCCTGGTACCAGCGGACGGCCTCGTTGAGGTCTTCTGCCGAACCGCGCTGCGCGAGTGCGTGGTGATGGCGTGCGAGGTCGAGCAGGTTCGCGCGTACCGCGGCGCTGACACGCGGGTCGAGGTCGGCCCGGTGAGCCTGCCAGAAGGCACTCTTCGGACCGTAGCCCGCCACGAGCTCGCGCTTGCCATCGAGCACCAGCGCCTCGAAGCCGCCGCGCTCGTATGCCTCGGTCGCGCGCACGAGCAGCAGCGGCGCCTCCGGATCCATCGGCTGGCGCTTCGCGTACGCCCGATACGCCTCAGCCGCGTCCTGGTACCGCTCCTTCTCGAGGTACAGGTCTCCGAGCGCCGCGTGGAGCAGTGCCTCGTAGGGCGCGGGTCCATGCCGGTTGAGGGCGGACTGCAGCGTCGCCACGCCCTCGCTGCCTGCGAATCCGATGCTGAGCGCCCGGGTCGTGTCGTCGACGAGCTCGCGCTGCGCGCGCGACAGGTCGTCCGCGCGCCGCACGCCGTCCCCGGCAACCAGTACGCGGTCGAGCAGCTGCAGGAACGAGATCGCGCTGTCGTCCTCGCGCGACTGCTTGAAGAGCGACCAGCCGTGCTTGTAGAGCGCTTGGATCGTGAAATCCGAGGCGCCGTGCGCGAGTACCGCGGCGTACGCGCGCTCTGCATCGGCATAGCGTTGTGCACTGAAGAAGTTTTCGCCGCGCCGGAACTGCGCTTCTGCGTAGTGCGCTCCATTCGGATGGCTCGCGACCAGCCGGTCGAGCGTCTCGAGCCCGCGCTCTGGCTCGCCGATGCCGTCCCAGGCACGCGCGAGCTGGTAGAGCACTTCCGCCCCATCCGCCTCGCCCGGATACTCGGCGAGCAGCCGCTGGTAGGCGTCGATTGCCTCGCGCCCGATCGCAACCGCGGAGGCGTCGTTTTGCGCCCGGAGGTTCTCCGCCGCGGCCAGCCGCAGGTCGCCGAGCCTCCGCAGCGCCTGGGCGCGCATCCGCGGATCGGCGTCCTGTATCGCGAGGAAGTCGCGGTAGCTCTGCGCCGCGATATCGGCGTCCGCTTCGACCGGCGTCTCCGGCGTGATCGGCGCGGTCGCGGTCGCGAGATCCCCGAGCGTCGGAGGTTCGGGCGGACGTCGCTTTGCCTCGGCGCTGGTCGCAGCCAGGGTAGCGGCGGCCAGCACCGCAAGCACCGCTGCGTACACCCATCCGCGGTCGGTCATGGCGTCACCTTCGCCGCCGCGCCGTCGTATATCGACGCGAGCGCAAACTGCGCCTGGGTCGCATACGACGCCAGCCGCTTCTTCTGTGCGGTGAGCTCCCGCACGGCGAGCGTCGCGAGCGTCCCTTCCTGCGCACGGGTCGCCGCGTCGATTCCCGGTCCTATGCGAGCGATCCGCGTCCGCAGCTCGGCGATCCGCGCGGCGAAGCCACCGGTGTCGAGCGGCGCCTGTGCGCTCGCCTCGTATACCAGACCGACCCGACCCCTGGCCTCGACGAGCTGGGCGTCGACCTCGCTGAGCCCGCGCTTCACGAGCTGAAGGCGACGCTTGTACTGCGCATCCATCTGCCAGCTGAGCGCGCCGCGCAGCATCCGGACGCGGTCGACGAGGGTCTCGCGGGGACCACCCGGCGGCAGCGTCGTAACGCGCTGCTCGATGTCCTGCAACGCCTGCCACTGCCGCGCCTCGTCGCCGCTCGCCAGTGCCGGCACGTCGCGCGTGGCCTCGATCGCAGCGACACGTGCGGCCAAACCCGCCTCCCGCAAGGCGAGCGTTTCCACGTCGGTACGGGCCAGCATGTCGGTCTTGCGCGGCTCACGTTCCGTCGAAGCGCGCGTGCGCGCGGCGATCATGTCGTCGAACGAGTCGAGCGAATCCTGCCAGCGCTCGAGGTTGACCTGCATGATCCGCAGGTCGCGGTAGTTCTTGAGACCTTCCTGGAACTCGTGCGATGCGAGCAGGTGATACAGATAGCGCGTGTGCGGCGCGTCGGGCACCTGCTTGAGCTGCCAGAACCATCCCACGTCGCCGCCACGCGGACTGGTTGCCAGGATCGCGTCCAGAAAGCCGCCGCGCTCGATCGCGGCGATCGACTCGTCGATCCGGGAACTCTCGCGAACGTAGGACTGCACGGCCTGCCGGTAGTGCTGTGCGGCCTGACCGTTCGAGGCAAGCCGGGCATACGCGTACGGCACCGCGAGCAGCGACTCCTGCACGGACGAATCGAGCAGCGGTCGGTCGCGCAGCGCCAGCCAGGGGACCAGCGCGCGATCGGGACGCTCGGCGTCGGTCTCCGCCCAGCCAAGACCGAGCAACGCCCGGTTCGTGAACGGTCCGTCGAGCCTGACGCGGCTCAGGGCAACCGCGGCCGCCTCGCCCGAGCGCTCCTGAAGCAACGCGAAACCGAGCGCGAGGTTCGCGCGATCCCTCAGCGAGCGCTGCTCCTCCGAGACCGCCGGCTGGTTGCCCACCGACTCGAGCAGCATGCGACCCTGTACCGAGTCGCCGGAGCGCACGAGCGCCACGCCAAGGTTGAAGCGTGCAAATGCAGCCCACGACGATTCGTCGTCCCAGACCTTGAGGGCAGTCGCTGCTTCGGCGTAACGCCCCAGCGCCATGAGCACGTTCGACTCGAGCAGGCGACGTTCGGGCTGGAGTTCGCCCGGCAGCGGGTTCTGAATCCGTGAGAGATTGCGCGCAGCCTGCTCGTAGTGACCTCGCTGATAACCGATCCGCGCCAGGTAGAAAAACGCGCGATCGGCCACCGAGCGGTCGAGACTGCCCGCGAGCAGGCGATTGAAGATGCGGTCGGCTTCCGAGTACAGCCCGAGCGACAGGTACATCCCGCCGGCGAGCAGCTCGGCTTCCGCGGCATGATTTGGTAGCCGGCCGAAGTCGCGCGCGGCCTCGAGACGCACGACGGCGTCGAAATAGTCATCCTGAAAGAACTGAAACAGGACATCGCCGTAGTGCAGGTCGCGGACCTCGCGCCGCGGCGAATCCTTGGCGACTGCTGCTGCGCCGGGCCCGAGCAGCGCGGCGCAGAATAAAGCCAGCGCCCTCGCCGCCATGGCTCGCTGTCGCATCTCGCGGCGTCCGGCCGTCTATCCGCAGCACGGGCCCGGGGCCCGCACTACTCCCAGACCTTGACGACGAACTCGGGTTGCAGCGAGGCCAGGCGATCGCTGATCTTGAGCTCGATGTAGCTCGCACCTACGCCCTTGTCGACCCTGAGCGTGGTGCCGCGCCGGTAGTCGCGCTCGTGCGGGCCCTTGCCGGTGAAGAGCGCCACGAGCTCGTGCTCGCCGGCCTTGAGGTTGCCCAGGTAGAGCCGCTGAACGCCGCCGCGGTGCAGTGCCTGTACCTCGCGTTCGGTGTAGAGGTAGTTCGTGACTTCCTTGTCGTCCACCTTGAGCGTCACCGAATCGAGCGCGAAGAAGGTGCCCACGTCGACGGACAGGAACACCGCAACCTGGGTGCTTGCGGGGTACAGCAGCTCCTCCTCCAGCTTGAACAGATCCTTGTTGAGGTCGACGAGCTCCTTCTTGAGTGACTGGACGTCCTGGTCGACGCCCTTGACCTCCACGGCCGGCTCGGCGGCGAGTGCGAGTCCCGCCCAGATCGCGAGAATCAGGAGCGCGATGAGAATGTTGACGCTGCGAAGGGCAGCAGTGATGTATCGGCGGATCATTGCCGTTGCAGCTCCCTGATGCCTGCGATCAGTTCGTCCTTTGCGACACGATCGCGCACCCATGTGTCGTGCACGACGCCGTCGCGATCGAGCAGCAGCGTCAGTGGCAGACGCGAGACGTCATACAGACGCCCCACCGACTGCCGGTCATCGATAAGCGTCGCGTAGCCGATCCCGAGCGAACGCGCGACCGATACGGTGCGATCCGGGTCGCCCTCGATGTTGACCGAGATCACGACCGGGCGATCCGTCTCGTCGCCGTCCATGGCGCGAAGGTCGGCGAGCGTCTCGCGGCACGGTCCGCACCAGCTGGCCCAGAATGTCAGCACAACGATGTCGCCGCGAAACTCCGACAGGCGCTGATTGGTGCCGCTCAGGTCCTTGAGCGCAAAATCGGGCGCGACGTCGCCGCGCGCAGGTGCGCCGTGCGAGATGAGTGGAAATGCAAAGATGCCCGCCAGCACTGCGATCGCGAGCGCGACCACGTGCAGCCAGACCGGCAGGCCCGTTTCCCGCCGCGTCAGCCGGGGTGCTGTGGGCCGCGAAATTCGTTCCATCCTGGCAACCCCGCTGTCATGGTCCTCACCCTTTAGACCGGTAGCTTTGCGTCCCCGCCTTTCGACGGGTTTGCCCTTTACAGAGGAATGGCATCGTCCTGTGCCGCGCGTGGCGCTGTCAACGAACGGCCCTTCGCTCGCGTCGCAGTCGGACCTGTGTCACAAAAGACGCGGCGTGTGCAGCGCGAAAGCGGCGTAGCCGACGACTCGGATGCGATCCCCTGCAGTGTCGCCGGAATTGCACCGCGCGATCTCCGTCGTGCCTAGACCGAGCTCGCGCGCGAGGTACAGGAGTCCGTTGATGCCGACCGCCCCGCAGGCCTGTTCATCCGACAGGCCGGTGTCGAACGCGCGGATCGCGGCGCAGGTCGCCGCGTCGATCATTCGCGCCGTATCGTAACGATGATAATGGCTGAGATCGGAGCTCACGATCACGAGCGTTTCGTCACCGCCCCAGGCGTCGGCGAGCACGGATGCGACCTGCTGTGGCGAGGCCGAGCCCGCTACGAGCGGCAACAGCGTGAACTCCGGCAGGATCAGTTGCAGGAATGGCAACTGCACTTCGAGACAGTGCTCAGAGGCGTGCGCCCAGTCGGATTCGACGATACCGCTACGCCGCAGCAACTCGCTCCTGAGCGGGAGATCGAGAGGAATCGTGCCGAGCGGCGTCAGGAAGTAATCCGCCTCGGGCACGGCGATGCCGGCGAGCGGTACGCGGTGACTCGGGCCGATCAGCACGACTCGCCGCAGGGTGCGACACGACTCTCGCAGCAGCGCATACGCAGCGGCTGCCACCGCGCCCGAGTAGACGTAGCCGGCATGCGGGACGATCAGGGCCTTGGGCGGCGCGGGAAGATCGGGCGGCCGGGCGGCAGCGAGGAGCGCCGACACTTCGCGACGGAGCGTGTCGGCGTCCGCCGGGTAAAACGCTCCGGCTACGGCCGGCGCACGGGCACTTGCATTCTCGCGACCCCGGCGCATGATTCGACGGTATACGCCCGCCCTGCGAGCGATGGAAGCTATGGAATCCATCAGCACGCGCTACTGGCATGCTCTCGATG
>DATJKD010000195.1:0-20440 GCA_035491795.1 Steroidobacteraceae bacterium
AATCAGGACCAGCAGCAGCATGTCCGCGATACCGAGCGCGCCTGCATCACGGCGCATTACAAAACGGAAGACCAGGAACAGGAACCAGTAGACGAGCGTACCGCGGAGCACGAGCTCCGCGGGACTCACGGTGACGCCGAAATAGGTATCCCAATGCATTGCGGGCTCTCTGGCGGTCCTGCGACCGGTTGTAAGGACAAGCTAGCGCGCGCGCCGTCCAGCACGCAACGTCGACACATGGTGCGCCCGACCTGCACTCAGCGGTGCACCACCTGGAGGATGCTGTTGCGAATCTGCTCGTGAAGCACGAGCTGGGCGTCCAAGGCGATGGCTTCGAGGACGGGAAGTTCGTAGCTGAGCCGGCCGTCGGCGCCGGTCTGCAGCACGCCACGCGAGCGCAGCAGATCGAGAAAATTGCCGAACAGCGCACGGTCGAAGAATTCCGGGGAGTGCAGCTCGTAGAGCAGCGACATGCGCTCTGCGGTGAGCTGACACTGGCGTTCGAGCGCTTCCTGGCTGAGTCTGCCGCTCCCGGCCTTGAGAAGGAGCGAGATGGCGAGGTAATACCGCTCGATGATCGGCACGGTTGCACGTGCGAGCAGAGACAACTGCACTGCCTCGCTCGACTCGGCCTGCGGGCGTTGCCACACGGAACGATCCTCGGTCGTGCTCAGCAGGCCGTGATTGCCGAGGTCCTCGAGCAGTTCGCCGATCACCCCCTCGAGCTCGTCGTCGGACCAGCGCAGGAAATATTCCTCGGCGACGTAGGGATAGACACGGCGCGCGAGGCGCAGCAGATCGGAGCGCAGCACGGTCGCGTTGTTGAGGAATGCGCAAGCTATCAGTGATGGCATGAGCAGCAGGTGCAGCGCGTTGTTGCGGAAGTAGCTCGTCAGAACCGAGCTGTCCTCGGTCATCTGGATGAGATCGCCGAGCTCGTGAGGCCGGCGCTGGATCACCCTCATCGATTCGGCGTATCTGAGCATCGAAGCGCCGTCCGCACCCGTGACCCAGACACGCGGCGAGTATGGCGCCTGGCGCAGCATCGATGCGTAGAGCTCGAGCTGACGAACGAGGTCAACCTCGCCCATGCTCTGCCTCGGCATCGCGAGCAGTACCAGCCCGACAAGGTTGATCGGCGTCACGCACGCGGCGGCGTTTATCCGCACCATGATCTGGTTCGCCAGATCTCCGATCATCGGCGCAAGCCACGGTGGACGGTCGTCCGAGTCTGCGGGCTGTCGGTTCCAGTCTGGCGCATGCCGCAGAATCTGCTCATCGAGCGACAGCGGCTCGCCGAAGCTGACGTACACCTTGCCGAATCGGCTGCGCAGCGCCGGGATGGCGCGCAACAACGACAGCACCGACTCCTTTTCCTTCGGGCTACCCGACAGCTCGCCGACGTAGGTGCGGCCCTCGACCAGCCGCTCGTAGCCGAAGTACACCGGGACGAACACGACCGGGCGCCGCGGCTCGCGCAGATAGCTCCGCACGGTCATCGCCAGCATCCCGGTGCGCGGCTGCATGAGACGCCCGGTGCGGCTGCGGCCGCCCTCGATGAAGTACTCGATGGAGTGGCCGCGCGCCATCATCTGTCCCAGATACTTCATGAATACAGCCGCGTAGAGCGTGTTGCCCGCAAAGCTGCGACGCAGAAAGAACGCGCCGCCGCGTCGCAGAAAACGGCCGATCACGGGCAGATCGAGATTGTTCCCTGCCGCGATGTGCGGCACCGCGAAACCCTTGTGAAACACCACGTAAGAGAGCAGCAGGTAATCCATGTGGCTGCGGTGGCAAGGCACGTAGATGATCTCGCTGCCTTCCTCGACCGACTCGAGGCTCGAGAAGTTGGCGAGCTCGATACCGTCGTAGAGCCGGTTCCACAATCGTCCCAGCACGCCGGACATGGATGCGACGAACGGATGCGAATAGTTGGCGGCGATTTCCTCGCCGTAGGTTCGGGCGAGATCGAGCGCCTCGCGGCGTTCCAGCCCCTTGGTGCGCATCTCCTCGCGCACCGCCTGACGCACGGCCCGCGTGCGCAGCACCTGCGCCACGATCGTTCGCCGGTGCGACAGGTCCGGGCCGATGGTCGCCGCGCGCTGGTTGCGCAACTGCACGCGCAGCTGCCGCGACAGGCGGCGCGGCCCTCGTGGCAACCCGCGAGTCTCGGCGAGCGAGGGCTGCAGCGCGATTGGATCCCCGAACAGCGTCAGGAGATTGCGCCCGTTGATGAGCAGCGACAGCGCCTTGCGGAATCGACCGCCGATGTCCCACCCCTCGGCGACCATCAGGCGCAGCCAGGAGCGCTCGCGACCGGGCGCGCGGCCCCAGAACAGACTCACCGGCACGAGGTCGGCATCGAAGGCGATGTCGGCGGCGGCGATGCCGGTGAGAGCGCTCAACCCCTCCGGCATGCGCCGGTCGATGCGCTGGCCGAACAGACCGCGTCGGCGCTCGAGAAAAAGCACCGAAACCGGCAACAGCGCGCCGGAGCCCAATGGCGCCAGCGGCGGTGGCAGTCCGCGATCCCTGCACACGAACTCGAGCACCGCGGCGTCGACCACGCCGCGTTTCTCGAGGACGTAGACCACCGGCCTGCCCGGCGCGAACCGCTCGCGGACGTCGTTCGGGAGTACGGCCGGGCGGACCCAGAGCGAGACGAAGCGACGGACGAGCGGCAGCAGCAGCCGCTCGATGGTCGTGAGCTCGCTCATGCCGCGGACGTGTTGCGGCTACTCGGCGGCGGCGTCTTCGGCGTCGTCTTCGGCGTGGTCGATCGCCGTGTCGAGGTCCCGCTTGCTATCCATCAGCACGCCTTCGACGGCGCGTGCGCGATCCTGTGTCTGGATCATGTCGTCGAACACGGTCTCTTCGGCCTCCTGGCTCCCCGGCTCCGGCGCTGCCTCCGCCTCCTCTCTGTCCGCCGGCGGCGCGCCGCAGCCTGCAAGCCCGACCATCAGCAGACCGGTCAGCGATAATCTGGCGATGCCGTTCATGAGCCTCCCCCGGAGTTTCCCGGTGGCAGTTTAACCCCAGGCGCGGCGGCGCGAGGTACCCATGGTCGCGTTCGCAGGACATTCGATCATCATCACCGGCGCCTCCGAAGGTATCGGTCGCGCGCTTGCCCGCGCTCTCGCGCCACAGCGCCCGAGGCTCGCGCTGGCGGCACGCGACCGGGCGCGCCTTGCGTCGCTCGCGATCGAGTGCCGGGACATCGGCGCGGAAGTGCGCGTGCAGCCGACCGATGTGACGGATTCCGCGGCCTGCCGGGCGCTGGTCGAGGACACGGCGGCGGAGTTCGGTGCGATCGACGTCCTGGTCAACAATGCCGGCGGGACGATGTGGACGCGCTTCGACCGCATCGAGGATCCCTCGATCTTCGAGACCTTGATGCGACTCAATTACCTGGGCAGCGTCTATCCGACTCTGCACGCATTGCCGCACCTCAAGCGCAGCCGCGGCCGCATCGTCGCGGTCTCGAGCATGGCGGGGCTGATCGGCGTGCCCGAACGCACTGCCTATGCGGCGAGCAAGCACGCTGTGACCGGGCTCTTCGATTCGCTCCGCATCGAGCTCGCGGGGAGCGGTGTGTCGGTCACGCTCATCCACCCGGACTTCGTCGTCTCGGAAATCCATCGCCGCGCGCTCGGGCCCGACGGTCGGCCGCTGGGTGACAATCCAATGGCGGGATCGCGGATCATGACCGCGGAGCGCTGCGCCGAGCTGATGGTGGGCGCGATCGCGCGGCGCGACCGTGCCTTGATCACCTCGGCGCGGGGACGCCTGGGGCGCTGGCTGCGTCTGGTCGCACCCGGGGCGATCGATCGGATGGCGGCAAGCGCGATCCGGGACCGACAGTAGCCGGTTCCCGCGGCGACCGCTCGCCGTCGCTCGCCCCCCGTCGTTGCAGCTCGCCGCCGGCCGGTAGCTGTTGCTCGCCGCCGCTCGGCCCGGGTGTCTCCTGGGCCGGCGACCACGATCAATGAAGGTGGCAGAACTCAAATGGGTGCCCCGCACATCCTGTCGCAGCACGCGGCACCCTCGGCGGTACCGCGGAATCGTCGCGGAGTCATGACCACCGAGTGGTCCGCAACATCTACCTGCGGCCGGGGAAGCGTGCTCGCGGCCCAGGAGGCACCCGGTCCAAACGCGGGCTCGCCGCTGCCTGCGGTGATGCGCCGCACCGAGGCCACTGCAGGATCACGAGCCGGCGCGTGGACGCGGTGGTATCCCAGCCGCGAAGCACACCTCCGTCTGCGCTGTCGGACGTCGCGGACCACTCTCGGTGAAGGACTGCCTCAACGATTCCGCGATACCAACGACCGTCCGGCGCACGCCGACAAGGTGTGCGGGGCACCCATCTTCAGCCCTGCAACGACCGTTCATCGTGGTCCCGCGGCTGGGATACCACCGAGGCCGCGTGCCGGCGAGGAACCAATGGCCGCAAGGCGGCGAGCAGCATCGCCGGCGGATCAGTGCATCTCGTCCAGCGTGAAGAGAAAGTACGAGAAGAAGTGGTTGATCGCACGGATCTGGTCCAGGAGACCGTGATCCGAATCGAGTACGTGCAGCGTCGCGTTCTGCTCGCGCGCGAACCGCACGCTGTTCTCGACGGGGACGACGTCGTCGCGCCAGCCATGAACGATTGTGGTCTGGCACTTCGCGGGGCGTGGGCTGAACTTCTCGTAACCCGGCATGTAGAGCGCCGGCGCAAGCAGAAACATGCCGCGCGCCTGAAGGAGCGACGAACCGGCTACGGACACCCATCCGCCCATGCTCGAGCCCACCAGCACGAGCGAGCCGCGCAGGTCCTTGCAGAATGCAAGCAGCCGCGTCACCCGCGCCTGCGGATCGTCGATCCCCTGGTAGTCGACCGACTCGACCTGGAACCCCTCCGCGCGTGCGAGCTCGGACATCGCCGCGATCTTGCTGCCCCAGGGCCCGCTCTCCTTGCCGTGAGAGAAAACGACATAGGCTTCCGTCATCCAGACCTCCGCTTCGCTGCAGCAGACCCACGATCATAGGCTCTCGTAACTCTGGATGCTGCGCGGTGCCTCGCCGCCGGCGGCTCGACCAGCCACAACAACCGGTCGAGGTCGCCGGCGGGACCATGCCAGCCGTTGCGGTCCATGTCGACGCGGCCGCGCAGCGTGGGCACGCCCTCGTGCGCCAGCCGCGTACGCTGCTCGCGATTCGCGCGCGAGCCGGTGGGAAAGGCAATGCGACCGCCAGCCGCGACCACACGGTGCCAGGGGACCGCGCTGTCGGCAGGCAGGCCTGACAATACGCGTCCAACCAGCCGAGCCCGGCGCGGGAGCCCCGCGCGATCCGCGATGAGGCCGTAGGTGCTCACGCGCCCGCGCGGAATGCTCCGCACCACGGCGAGGATCGCCCGCGTCTGATTGTCCACCGCGCCCGTATCGCCGCGATTCATCATGGAAACTGATGCTAGGCACCGCGCCGGCGCACGACAAGGCGATTGCGTTGCCGCCCGCGTGCCTGCGTGCGACAGTGACCGGATGAAGCCGGGAGCGGAACCGCGGGGTTGGCATTTCGCCATCGATCGCGGCGGCACCTTCACCGACGTCGTGGGGGTGAGCCCGTCCGGCGCATTGCATACCCTCAAGGTCCTGTCCCGGGATCCGCTGCACGCCGGGGACCCCGCGGTGCGCGGCATGGAATCGGTGCTTGCAGCGCACGATGCGGCGCGCGAGCGCCGCGTACGCAGCGTGCGGCTCGGAACCACGGTTGCGACCAACGCGCTGCTCGAGCGCAAGGGTGATCCGACGCTGCTCGTCACGACGCGCGGCCTGGGTGAGGCGTTGCGCATCGGCTATCAGAACCGGCCCGATATATTCGCGCGCGCGATCCACCTGCCGCCGCCGCTGTATGCGCAAGTCGTCGAGACGGACGAGCGTATCGACGCGGGCGGCACGGTGCTCATCGCACTCGACGAGGCCCGATTGCGCGGAAACCTAGCGCGTGCGCGTGCGAGCGGACTGGCTTCCGTCGCCATCGTGTTCATGCACGGTTTCCGTCACCCGCAGCACGAACGGCGCGCCGCGGCCATCGCACGCGAGGTGGGCTTCCGGGAAGTCTCGACCTCGCACGAGGTGGCACCGCTGCTGGGATTCGTCGCACGGGGCGACACCACCGTCGCCGACGCATATCTGTCGCCCGTGCTGCTGCGCTACGTCGACGGTTTCGGCCGCGATCTTGCGTCCCGGTTTCCCGGCGCGAGCGTCGAGTTCATGCAGAGCAACGGCGGACTGACCGATGCAGCGGGGTTTCGGGGCGTCAACGCGCTGCTGTCGGGTCCCGCGGGCGGCGTGGTCGGAATGATCGAGGCTGGAGGCGATGGCGGACGTGACCGGATCATCGGTCTCGATATGGGCGGCACGTCGACGGACCTGAGTCTCTACGCGGGCGATCTGCCGCGCCGCTACCTCAGCGAGATCGACGGCGTACGCGTGCAGGCCCCGATGATGAATATCCACACGATTGCCGCCGGTGGTGGCTCGATCGTGCGCTACGCCGACGGCCGGCTGCAGGTCGGTCCCGAGTCCGCGGGCGCCGATCCCGGGCCCGCCTGCTACCGCCGCGGCGGTCCGGCCACCATCACCGACTGCAATCTCGTGCTCGGACGGATCCAGGCGGGCTGGTTTCCGGAAGTGTTCGGCGAGCGGGGGGATGCGCCGCTCGACCTGGACGCCTCGCGGCGATGCCTGGCCGCGATCGCAGCGCAGGTCGCGGCCGACCGCGGCGGCGAACCGGACGTCGAGACGCTGGCGTCGGGCTTCATCGATGTTGCGGTGGCGCGCATGAGCTATGCCGTGCGCGAGCTCGCGCTGCGCCAGGGACACGATCCATCGCAGTTCGCCCTGCTCTGCTTCGGCGGCGCCGCGGGTCAGCATGCCTGCGCCATCGCCCAAGCCCTTGGCTGCCGCGAAATCGTACTGCCAGCGCTCGCCGGCGTGCTCTCCGCCTGGGGGATCGGCCATGCGCGCGCACGTTGTGTGCGGCGGCGGACGATCGAGATCGCGCTGGACTCCTGGTCCGCGCACCAGGCCGAGGCCGCGCTCGAGACGCTGGCAAGGGAGGCCCGCGAACCCCTGCTCCGCCAGGGTATTGGCGCCGAGGCAATCGGGCTCAAGCGGACGGCGCAGCTTCGCTTCGCCGGGTCCGATTCGGCTCTCGAGGTCGCCTGGGCGAGGCAGGACGCAATGCGTGCAGAGTTCGCCGCGTCGTATCGCCGCACCTACGGCTTTCTCGAGGAAAGCCAGCCGCTGATCGTCGCGGCGGTCGCAGTGGAAGCGGTCGCGGCCGCGACCACTGGATACGGCGCGGCGGCCTGCTCGCCTTCCGGAGTTGCACGACCCTCGACCACGGTCGAGGCGTGGCTCGAGGGCGGCTGGCAGCGCATTCCACTGCATCCGCGGGCCGCGATCCGGCGCGACACCACGTTGATGGGGCCTGCACTCATCGCCGAGGACGGCGCAACGAGCTTTATCGCGCCGGGCTGGTCCGGTTCGCTCGCGGCCGACAGCAATCTCGTCCTGCGGCAGCACGCGGCATCTGGACGCGTCGCAGCAGCGACCGGCCTGCTCGACCCGACCCGCCTCGAGGTGATGAACGGGCTCTTCATGCATGTCGCGGAACAGATGGGGGTCGTGCTCCAGCAGACCGCCAGCTCGGTAAACATCAAGGAGCGTCTCGACTTCTCCTGCGCGATCTTTGACGGGCAGGCGCAGCTGGTTGCCAATGCGCCGCACATGCCGGTGCACCTGGGCTCGATGGGCGCAAGCGTCGCGGCAGTGGTACAGGCCCACGGCGGGGACCTGCGTCCCGGCGACGCGTACCTGGTTAACTCGCCCTACGACGGTGGAACGCACCTGCCGGATCTCACCGTCGTGACGCCCGTGTTCGACGACGCGGGCACGCTCAGGTTCTACACCGCCTCGCGCGCGCATCACGCGGACATCGGCGGGGTGACGCCGGGTTCCATGCCGCCTGGCAGTCGTCACATCGACGAGGAAGGCGTTCTCATCCCGGCAACGCGCATCGTCCGCGACGGCCGTCTCGACGAGCCGCTCCTGCGACGCCTCCTGGGCGCAGGTGCGTGTCCGGCGCGCAACCCCGGGCAGAATCTCGCCGATCTCCGCGCCCAGCTCGCGGCCAATGCCCGTGGAATCCGCGAGCTCGAGCGCGCCGCGCTCGCGACTGGTTACGACGGTCTCGCCGCCGACATGCGGCAGGTGCAGGACAACGCCGAAGCCTGCGCGCGGCGGGCAATCCGCCGGCTCGCGGACGGCGAGTTCCGCTACGAGCTCGACAACGGGCAGACGATCCAGGTCCGTGTCCGCGTCGACCGCGAGCGCGGCACAGCCCTCGTCGACTTCACGGGCACTTCGGCGCAGCAGGCCAACAACTTCAACGCGCCACGCGCCGTAACCGTCGCTGCCGTGCTGTATGTGTTCCGCACGCTGATCGAGGAGCCGATCCCGCTCAACGCCGGCTGCTTGCGACCGCTTTCGATCGTGGTGCCGCCGGGTTCGATGCTCGACCCGCGCTGGCCCAGTGCCGTGGTGGCCGGCAACGTCGAGACTTCGCAGTGCATCGTCGACGCGCTCTACGGGGCTCTGGGTCTGCAGGCGGCGTCGCAGGGCACGATGAACAATTTCACGTTCGGCAACGCGCGCTACCAGTACTACGAGACGATCGCCGGCGGCGCCGGCGCTGGACCGGGCTACGATGGCGCGAGCGGCGTGCAGACGCACATGACCAACTCGCGGCTCACGGATCCGGAAGTGCTCGAAAGCCGCTTCCCGGTGCTGCTGCGCCGCTTCGCGCTCCGCGCTGGATCCGGCGGAAGCGGCAGACATCGCGGCGGCGATGGGCTCATCCGCACCATCGAGTTCCGCGAGCCGATGACCGCCGCCATCCTGTCGAACCACCGACGTGTCGCGCCCTTCGGGGCGGATGGCGGCGGCGAAGGCAGCAAGGGTATCAACCGCCTGATGCGCGCCGACCGGACCTCAGAGCTGCTGGCCGGGACCGCCGAAATCGCGATAGAAGCGGGCGATGTCGTCTCGATCGAGACCCCCGGGGGCGGCGCCTTCGGACAGGGGCAGAACGAGCGTTGTTGAATCGTCGGCGCCGACCGGCCCTGCGGCTACGATCGTCGTCGAATCCGGCCCGTGCTCGGGCGCCTGTGCGACCGGAGTCGTCGCATCGTCGCCGTGGCCGGGGGTCGCCGACGCAGGCGCCAGGGTCTCGACGGGAGTCGTCGGATCATCGGACGATGAAGGCGACCGAGGAAGTGTCTCGCACAGCGGGGGCGCCTCGGCGTCGACCGTCACGTCCTGTTCCAGGACGACGTCGACGGCCCCCTCCTCCGCTGCCGCGGTCATGATGCTGAACCGCACTCCGGCGGGCAGCACGTTCGAGCGCACGGGGCGGACACGACTGCCATGCGCGCCGTGCGTGATCAGGAACGAGCGGTATTCGGACGGCCGGCTTGCGCGCACGCTCACCAGCATGTGCACCTGGCCCGCCGCCAGGTCGTGATCGGTGTTCAGCCGCTCGTCGCAGATCACGTGGAAGGCAGAGTCGGCCGGACCGTCGCCAAACAGACCGGAGTCCGCCAGCGGCTTCAGGAATGTCTCCGCCTGGCCGCGCATGCGCGACCACGAATTGCGGTCGCGCACGTCGTAGAGCACCCAGCGCGTGCCGCGCTCGAGACTGCTCATAAGCTGCAGCCAGCGCCGTCGCGCCGTCAGCCAGCCGCCGTCGGTGCTGGCCGCGGCGCCCTGTGCCAGCGTGCGCAGCGGCAGCGGTCGCGGATTGGCGGCACGCAGCGACTGCAGCGGGTTGATCCCGTGCATGGCGAGCCGCGTGCGCTCGGAATCGTTCAGCATCCGCACCGGGCGCGTGCCCGGACGCAGCAGGATCTCCTCGTCCGGCCCCGGCCGCCACCAGGGGCGTTGTTCCTCGAGCCGCGCGAGTACACCGGCGACCGCACCGCAGTTCGCGAAGGTCTCGTAGCGTCCCCGCAGGCGATCGTAGGCGAGCACGCGCGGGAAGCACATCAGCGCATCCTCGGTCTGCAGCGCGAGTTCGCGCAGACCGCGCAAGGCCTCGCCCGGATCGCCCCACTCCGCCGGCGGATCGACGATCAGGAGCGCGCGGAGGTCCCGGCACAACCGCGTCGCGACCACGAGCGCGCTCGGGCCGATGTCGCGCTCGCGGTCGAGCGGCGGCACGCACAGGAAATTGATGAAATCCGTGCCGCTCAGCGCGAAGAGACCAGTAGCGCGCTGCTGCGAGCCGATGATGTCGTAATCGGTGAGCGGCCCTCCGTCATCACCGTCGGGGTTGGAGTCGACGTAGCCGATCGGGTGACGCGATCCGGCACGGAAGGTGCGGTCAGGTCGACGCGAGGGCACCGAGCCGCGAACCCGCACCAGCGTCGACTCCTGCAGCGCGGTGGCGACGTACCGCGCGGTGTCCGGCGCGACGGATACGCGCCGGAAGATCTCCTGATCCTCGATGTGCTCGGATCCGGCCGCGCGCAGCCGTTGCACGACCAGGTTGAAGCGCATGTCCTCCGCTGGCCCGATGTTGTCGTAATCGATCGAGGCGCGCAGCGTCTCGCGCGAGCCGGGGCTCTGCGCCTCGAGCGTCAGGATCTCGCCGCCGCAGGGCAGCGAGATCGTGGCCGGCGCGCCGCCGTTGACGACCCGAACCACCACGGCCTGTCGCCCGCCGTTCTCGAAATACTGTTCGACCGCGTACGAGAGCGGGCTCGGTTGCCACAGCCCGCCGAACATCTGCTGATAATCCGCGAAGCTGTCGAGCAGGACCGGCTGGTTGACCGGGCCGCGAACGGTGCGCCCGACAAAGGCAGTGACCGCGCCGGGCAGACGGGCGATGGGCTGGTTCGCGCCCGGACCCTCCGCTACGACGAAGCTTCGAACCTGCGACTCAGGCAATCAGCCACCCCCGCCGTGACCGTCAGCGCCCTCCCACCAGGCTGCGCAGCGGCACGTCTTTGCGTTTGAACAGCGGTATCAGGAGCATACCCGCAATAAAGCCACCGATGTGAGCGCGAAACGCGACCCCGCCCTCACCGCTTGCGAACAGGTTGCTCAAAAGCTGCAGCACGAACCACAACGCGAGCACCGCGCCCGCGGGCATGCGGACCGTCTGAACGACGAAGCCGAGCGGAATCGCCACCAGCACGCGTGCGTGCGGGAAGAGCAGCAGATAAGCGCCGAGCACCCCCGATATCGCTCCACTGGCACCGACCATCGGGATCGTAGAGTTCGGAGCGGGCAGCGCCTGCGCGAGTACCGCGGCAACGCCGCAGAGCAGGTAGAAGACCAGGTATCGAGTTCGCGTCATGCTGTCCTCGACGTTGTCGCCGAATATCCACAGATACAACATGTTGCCGAGCAGATGCATGAAGCCGCCGTGCATGAACATCGACGTCAGCACGGTGAGCGACGGCGGAACGATCGCGAGCTCCGCGGGCAGCGTCTCGCGCCCGAGCAGCACGGCGGGAATGACGCCGAGCGCGTAGACCGCGGCCTGGCCTCCCTGGGGACCGAGCGTCATCTGCCAGAGAAAGACCAGCACGCACAGCCCGACGAACGTACGCGTGACGATAGGCGTCCGGCCGGGCATGTTGTCGTCGCGTAGCGGGATCATCGTTCCCGTGGCGTCGATGGCGCCGGACGGAGAGAGGCCGTGATTCTATCAGCAGCCAGAAGCCCTTCAGGCTCGCGCGGCAACGACGTCGGCGGGCGAGATGTGCGGCCCGCGGACCAGCGCTTCATATACGGCGATCAGCCCGCGCGCCGTGACATCGGTATCCCACTCCGCCGCGAACGCCGGCCCGGCGCGTGCCATCCGTGCCCGGGCGTCAGGGTCGTGCATGAGCGACGACACCACGGCGGCAAATCCGGCCGGATCGTCGGGCGCCGCGCAGGCACCCCGCCCCGGCAGCACGATCTCGCGCGTACCGAGGACCGCGAGCGCCACGACCGGCACACCAAGCGCCAGCGCTTCGAGCAGCACCAGACCCTGCGTCTCCGTGCGCGAGGCGAACACGAACAGGTCGCCCGCGGCATAGCAGTCCTGGAGCTCGCCGTCGCGGCGCAGGTAACCCACGAACTGCACCGCGTCCGCAAGACCCAGTTCGCGCACCCGGCGACGCAGATGCGGCACGGCGGGTCCTTCGCCTGCCAGGGCGAGCAGCACTCCCGGCAGCCGCGGTCGCAGCTCGACCAGCATGTCGAGCAGGAAGTCGATGTTCTTCTCATGGGCGACGCGACCGACGTACACCAGCGTCGGCCGATCGGCCGGGATACCGTGCCGCCGGCGGAATGCCGCGCGGTCGCCGCCCGCGAACTCGCGCCGATCAATGCCAGTCGGCAGGACCGTGATCGGCCTCTCGATCCCGTGCGCGCGCAGCACCTGCTCCATCGCCGGCGACGGGACGATGATCCGATCGACCGCGTTGCACTGCCGGCGGCTCACACTGCGCGCTGCAACCCTGAGCAGGCGGCGCGGCAGGAAAGGCACGTAGTGGTGGAAGTACTCCTCGAAGTGCGTGTGCCAGGTCTCGACCACGGGTAACCCCTGTCGGCGAGCCCAGCGCACACCGGCCGAGTGCGCGATGAACGGCGTCTGGACATGCACCACGTCGACCCCGCGCGCATCGATACCTCCGAGCGCGCGGTCGAGTGCGCGGCCGATCATCAGCCGATCTTCCGGGTCCATCGGCACGCGTCGCGCAGCGACGCGGTGCACGCCCGGATCTGGCGGATCGCCCGCCCCGTAGCGCGGCACCACCAGCGTGCAGCGGTGCTGACCGTTCTCGCACAAGCCCCGCCGGAAGGTGGCGATCGAGGTCGAGACACCGTTCACGCGCGGGAAGAACACGTCCGAAATCATCAGGATGTGCACGGTGGCCCGCCCTCGTTCGATGGCGTGCAAGACTGCCGGGCTCAGATGACGGCCGGGTTACATCTAGTGGGTCAGCCCCGCCCGGACCATTCGGCCGCGCTCGTTCAGCGACCGGCATCGGGGATCGAAGTGCGCAGCCGGCCGACGTGCCAGCGCACACCGTGATCGTCGGCTGCCAGCGGCCCCGGCCGATAGTCGCCGGCAGCGATACCCGACTGCAGCCGCTCGGCCGCGCGGCCATCGGCGGCTGCGAACCGGCGGCGTAAGCGCCGGTTGAGATAGCGGGCCAGCCGAGCCTCGCGCGCTCCGTCCGGCAGCGCGTAGGCGGTTTCGCGAACGAGGGTTTCCGCCGGATTGACCGGCAGGATCTGTTGCGCCACGACCTGATCCGGGTAGACGTCGAGCACGAGGTTTGGCCACAGAAAGTAGCGGCACCACAGCCGGCGACGTGCTGCGGGTAGCGACAGGTGATCGGGCAACCATCGCGAGTAGGCGCGCCCCGACCAGGCGGTCGAGTCGTGACCAGCGACCTCGCCCGTGACCCGCAGCAGCTCGCCGTGCCGGAAGTACTCGTGGCGCCCGGGCTCCGCCGCGCGCGGCGCTGGTTGAGCCACTGATCCGCGATGCGAATCGAGCGCCTGCTCGCAGACGAGCTTCCAGTTGGCGCGCCGCTGCAACAGCTCGGGTTCGATGAGCCGGCGCATTGCCGGCAGTCGATGAGGCTCGAGCTCCGCGGCGCATTCCTGCAGTCGGCTCTCGAGCGTTGCCGGCGGACGCTCGAACGCGGCAAAAACGAAGCCGAGGCCCGTTGCCACGGCCACCGGTTGCAGACCGAGCCCCGCCCGGTCGAGTCCCGGGTACTCGGTCTCCCGCGGCACGTTTACGAGCGCGCCTTCCTGGTCGTACTCCCAGCCGTGGCTCGGGCAGTGGACGCGGCCGTCGACACAGAATGCGAGCCCGGTGGTCGCGTCGCCGTCGACCAGTCGCGAGCCGCGATGCCGGCAGACGTTGCTGAAGCCGCGAACGGTGCCATCCGCGCCGCGGAGCAACAGAGCGGAGCGGCCCAGGAAATCGAAGCGGATCGCCGTCCTGGGCGCCGGCAGATCAGCGATGTGGCAGACGAGCTGCCAGCTCGGCAGGAGGATGCGTTCGCGCTCCAGCGCGAAGAATTCGGGACTGGTATAGCAGGCGCCGGCGAGGGCCTGCATTGGTGGCGCGGAGGACGTGCCCGGCGTCAGGTTGATCAGCGTCCGCCCTGTTCCCCGGAAATCGCAACCGGTTCGCGCGGGGTATCCGCGACCGGCTCATCCTGTCCGTCCCAGTTCGCCCCCGCGGGCAGCTCGTTCTCCACCAGACGCGATGCCGTGACGTAACCGTCATAGCTGAGACCAGCGCGCGTCACCGGAACCGCGACACCGCGCTGTTCGTTGACCACCTGCTCGGTGAGTGCCTGATCGATCTGACCGCCATGTGGTTTCGCGCGCTGGAACATGCGGCTCAGCATCGACTCCTTGAAGACGGGCTTCTTTTCCGACGCGGTGTCCTCCTCATTCTCGAGGTGCAGGGGATACGACTGAACGTACAGGCTGTCACTCTGCCAACGATAAAGAACCGGCTGATCGACCACGGTGACCTTCGTACCGATCGCGAAGCTGTCGAAGAGCGTCGCGATGTCCTCGGGGTACATGCGGATACAGCCGTGGCTGGCCCGCAGCCCGACGCCTGCCGGCTTGTTGGTGCCGTGAATCAGGTAGCTCGGCCAGCCGAGGTTCATCGCGTAGGCACCAAGCGGATTGTCGGGACCCGGCGGCACGCGCGCCGGCAGGATATCGCCTTCGGCCTCGTGTTCCTTGCGCACCGATTCCGGCGGCGTCCAGTACGGGTCCTTCCGCTTCGAAACGATCGTGGTCGTGCCAAGCGGCGTGGCCCAACCGATCTTGCCGATACCGATCGGGAACGTGACGACCGAGCGCTGCTCGCCCTTGGCCGCCGTCGGATAATAAAACGCGCGGAGCGCCGCCACGTTGATGACCAGGCCCTCCGTCGGCGCGTCGGGCAGCACGAACTGCGTCGGCAGCACGATGCGAGTGCCCTCGCCGGGCAGCCAGGGGTCGACGCCGGGGTTTGCACGCGTGATCTCGTCGAAGCCGAGATTGAACCGCCGGGCAATGTCAGGAAGCGTGTCCTCGTGACGCGCGTACGTGACCTGCAGCACGCCGACCACGCCGACGGTCTTCGGATCGAATGCAAAGGTGTGAGTCGCGACCGGCGGGAGCCCGACAGGTCTCGGAGGCGGGGGGGGCGGCGTCCCGGCCGTTTTCTGCTGGGCCTCGAATACGCCGCACCCTGCCAGCGACAGAAGCATGGCGATGCATGCGGCACGCCACGCCGAACACCAACCCATCGCTCCTTCGATCGCAAGCCTCGTCATCTCAGTGGGCTCCTCGGTGCCTACAACAATGCCGGCCGGTTTGGCAGCTCGTCGCGGTCGTGACCGCCCGGCGGCTGCGGGTAGTGTGCCGCCATGAGCTTGCCTACGGCCCTCACACCGGCGACCGCGCCTTCTTGGAACCGGCCAGCGCGAAAGTACTGCTCCATATCATCGCAGATCGCGGTCCACCGGTCCGCGGTGACCTTCGCATTGAACCCCCTGTCGGAAATGATTTCCACGTCGTGGTCCGCAAGCAGGACATAGATCAGGACGCCATTGTTCGCCTGGGTGTCCCAGACGCCGAGCGCCGCGAAGACCTCGAGCGCCCGCTCGCGGGGTGTCGTGCCGTGCCAGACCCTGCCCGGCTCCAGCGCCGATTCGATGGCGAAGCGGATCTCGGCGGTATGCGTGTGCTCGGACTCGTCGATCGCGAGCTCGATGGCGTCGAGCGCCGCCGGCGGGAAGGCGCGGTGCATCGTGTGATCGAATGCGAACAGGTGCCGGAACCAGCGTCCCCAGTTCATGGCCCTACCAGCTCCCCGAGGCGCCACCGCCCCCAAATCCGCCGCCGCCGCCGCTCCAGCCGCCACCGCCGCCGAAGCCGCCGCCAAAGCCACCCGGATGACCCCAGCCACCGCCGTGGCGGCGGCTGTACCAGCCGTTTCCTCCCCCGCCGCCAAAGCCGCCGAGCAACGCGAAGATGAACGCGAGCACACCAGCGCCGAATGCAAGACCCAGGATCCCGATCAGGAGCCAGGTCAGGCCGCCGACCACGCCACCGGTCGCGAGCGCCCCGCCGACGCGCCCGAACATGCGGCGAAAGATCGAGCCACCGACGAACGCGAGGATGAAGAGGAAGGGCAGCAGCCCCGACAGGCCGGGGATGTCCTGTGCGGGTGAGCGGCTCGCCGGCGCCGGCAGCGGTTCCCCGTCGACGACGCGCATCATCCGGTCCACGGCTGTGGCGATCCCGCCGTGGAAATCGCCGCGCCGGAACTGCGGTACGACATCCTCGTCGATGATGCGGTTGGCGATCGCGTCGGGCAGTGCGCCTTCGAGCCCGTAGCCGACTTCGATCCGGACCTTGCGGTCCTGCAGGGCGACGAGGAGGAGCGCGCCGTCATCGACGCCCTTCCGGCCGAGCTTCCAGGCCTCCGCGACGCGCAGCGCGTACTGCTCGATTGCCTCCGGTTCGGTCGTGGCAACGATCAGCACCGCGATCTGGCTGCCCTTCGCCTGCTCGAAAGCGCGCAGCTTCGCGTCGAGAGCCGCGACCTGGTCCGGCGTAAGCGTGCCGGTGAGATCGGTGACCGGTGACGAGAGGGCCGGAACCGGCACCAGCTGCTGTGCCGGCACCGGCGTGGCCACCGACAAGCAGGCGACGGCGGCTAGATACGCCACCGTCGCGGGAAGCCGCTGGTGCACCCAGGCAATCACGGGATCGCGCTGCCCTTACGGGGCGGCGCTTGCCTCAGTTCGAAGGTGCGGGCGCGGGTTCGGTCGTCGGAGCCGGCTCCGGCACGGTCGGTGCCGGCGCAGGCGTCGTGTTGAAATCCACGGTTGGCGGCTTCGAGATCGCAGCCTCGTCGGCGACCGTGAAGTTCGGCTTGACCTTGTAGCCGAAGATCATCGCCGTGAGGTTGGTCGGGAACTTGCGCACCGTGACGTTGAAATCCTGCACCGCCTGGATGAAGCGGTTGCGCGCCACGGTAATCCGGTTCTCCGTGCCCTCGAGCTGTGCCTGCAGGTCGCGGAAGTTCTGATCGGACTTGAGGTCCGGGTAGTTCTCGACCGTGACCAGGAGACGCGACAGCGCGGATGACACTTCGCCCTGCGCCTGCTGGAACGCCGCGAGCGAAGCCGGATCGTCAGCGTTGACTGTTATCTGCGAGGCCTTGGCGCGTGCCTCGGTGACACCGAGCAGTACCGCCTGCTCCTGCGCCGCATAACCCTTGACCGTGTTTACCAGGTTCGGAATGAGGTCTGCCCGTCGCTGATACTGGTTCACGACTTCAGCCCAGGCAGACTTCGTCGCCTCGTCCTGCACCTGCAGCGTGTTGTAGCCGCAGGCCGACAGCAGGAGGCTGCCAAACGCGAGCAGTGAGACTTTCAGCGTGCGCATGTGTGGCTCTCCGTGGCCGTGATTGGTGCTCCGGCAATTTACCAGATGCGTACCTGCTGCTCGGGTGGAAGGTACAGGCCGTCGCCGGGCTTGACGTCGAACGCGGCGGCGAACTGGGGCATGTTGCGCGCCACGCCGTTGCAGCGGTACTCGCTCGGGCTGTGCGGATCGGTGAGCAGGCGCTTGCGCAGCTCATCGTCGCGGTACTTGCGCGCCCAGACCTGGCCCCAGCCGATGAAGAAGCGCTGGTCGCCGGTGAAGCCGTCGATCACCGGCGGGGCCTTGCCGCCCTGCGCAAGGTGGTAAGCCTTGTAGGCCACGGCAAGACCTGACAGGTCGCCGATGTTCTCGCCCAGGGTCAGCTCGCCGTTGACGTTCAGACCCGCAATCGGGCTGAACGCGGAGTACTGGCTTACAAGTGCGCCGGCGCGTGCCTGGAAGCGCCCATTGTCCTCCTCGGTCCACCAGTCGCGCAGCATTCCCTGGCCGTCGAACTTCCGGCCCTGGTCGTCGAACCCGTGGCTGATTTCGTGACCGATCACGGCGCCGATGCCGCCGTAGTTGACCGCGTCGTCGGCATTCATGTCGAAGAATGGCGGCTGCAGGATCGCAGCCGGGAAGACGATTTCGTTGGCGAGCGGGTTGTAATAGGCATTGACGGTCTGCGGCGTCATGAGCCATTCGGTGCGATCGATCGGCTGGCCGAGCTTGCGCACCTCGCGGCGGTGATTGACCTCACGCGCGCGCAGTACGTTGCCGACCAGGTCGTCGCGACGGATTACGAGCCCGGGATAGTCCTTCCATTTCTCCGGGTAGCCGATCTTGACCGTGAAGCTGTCGAGCTTCGCGTGCGCCGCGCGTCGCGTCTCGGGTCCCATCCACTCGAGCTCATCGATCGAGGAGGCGAACGCGGCGAGCAGGTTGGCGACGAGCTGGTCCATTCGCGCCTTGGCGGCGGGCGGGTAATGCCGTGCGACATAGGCCTTGCCCAGCATATCCCCGATCGAAGCTTCGGCCTCGCCCAGTGCCCGCTTCCAGCGCGGCCGGATCTGCGGTGTGCCCGTGATCGTGCGGCCGTTGAAGTCGAACGAGCGCTCGACCACTGCGGCGTTGAGATACGGCGCGAGGTCGTCGACGACGCGCACGCGCAGATAGTCGCGCCATACCGGGAGCGGCACGTCGCCGAAAGCACGCGACAGCTCCTTGAAGTAGCTCGGCTCGCCGATGATCACGGAGTCGTGGTCGGCGACGCCCATCATCTCCAGGTAGCGCGGCCAGTCGATCGCCGGAGTCAGCTTCCCGGCGCCCGCCAGGTCGAACGGGTTGTAAACCTTGTCGACGTTGCGCAGGTCGACGTTCGGCCACTGCGCCCGGGCGAGTCGTGTCTCGAGGGCCACAACTTTCGTTGCCGCGCCGGTGGCATCCTTGTGCCCAGTGAGCGCGAGCAGGTCCACGACGTACTTGTGGTACTTGTCGCGCATCGCGACGAACTTGGCATCATCGCTCAGGAAATAGTCGCGGTCCGGCATGCCCAGTCCGGCCTGATCGGCATAGATCGTGTAGACGTCGGGCCGCTTGGCATCCGGCTGGATCGCCATGGCAATAGGATTGTTGATGGCCAGGATCTGCAGGCGCGAGAGGTAATCCACCAGCGCCGTTCGGCTCTTGATGGCGTCGATTCGACGAAGCTCGGCGTCCAGCGGTGTGAGCCCGAGCTGCTCGACTCGCGCTTCGTCCATGAAGCTCGAATACAAGTCGCCGATCATCCGCTGCTCGGTGCCCGCGGCCGCAGTCGATGCCGCGGCTTCGTCGGCGATCGCGCGCAGGTTCGTCTCGACGTCATCGGCGAGCTTGCTGAATGACCCGTAGTTGGATCGGTCCGCGGGAATCTCGGTCCGCGCGAGCCAGGCACCGTTGACGAAGCGGAACAGGTCGTCCACGGGCCGCACGTTGCCGTCGAAATTTGCCAGCATCACGCCGGAGGGTGGCAGGACGGGCGCCGCCGCCGGTACGTCGGCCGCATCTGGCGGCTTGCTCGCAGGTCCGGCGCAGCCGGCGATCAGTACAAGGCTTGCGGCGAGGCTTGACCAGCGCGTCATCGATCTACTCCTGATTTCTCGTGACCGGCAGGGACAACGGCGGCGAGCCGTACGACCCTTTCTTCATCTCGGCCCACCGGTGGGGGCCGGATTATAGTGGAATCACACGCGGCCAACCCGCAGATGCAGCGGCCACTCGAGCCGGCGCAACCGGCCGGCCCAGTGGGGTTCCAGCGCGCGACGCAGCTCCGGGAGGGGATCACGGCCGGTGGAATCGCGGTATCGCTGCACGGCAGACCAGCTGCCGAAATACCCGAGCGCCTGCTCGAGGTCCCATTCGGTTGCCAGCGTGAAGGCTGGTGCCGGTTCTTCCGCGAGCGGGAAAGGCAGATCCCGATACCCTGCCTCGATATAGCGGCGCTCGGGCGGCCAGAAGCGCCCGATTACATCGACATAGAAATGATCGACGATCGCATCGAGTGCCGGGTCGACGTGAAACTTCTCGTAGGCCCAGACCGCCACGAGCCCGCCAGGGCGCAGAACCCGACGACACTCGTCATAGAAACGCTCGAAGCCGAACCAGTGCGCTGCCTGCGCTGCGGCCACGAGGTCGCCGCAAGCGGCGCGCAGCGGCAACCGCTCGGCGAGCCCGGCCAGATACGTAACACCCGCGGCGGGCATCGCGCGAATGAGCTGCGGCACGCTGCCGTCGACGGCGATCACGCGCTCGAAGTGCCGGGCGAGCGCCACCGCAGCCTGGCCGCTGCCCGTCGCGCAGTCGATCGCGAGTCCGCGCGACGGGGCGAGTGCAGCGACGTAGGAGATCAGCTCCGGCGGGTAGGCGGGGCGGTAGCGGCTGTATGCCGCCGCCTGGCG
>DATJKD010000196.1:0-6628 GCA_035491795.1 Steroidobacteraceae bacterium
GCGCATGCGCCCGGATCTCGTCGTGTGCTGGGGCGGGCACTCGATCAGCCGCGAGGAGTACGAGTACACCAAGAAGGTCGGCTACGAGCTGGGGCTCCGCGCGCTCAACGTCTGCACGGGCTGCGGTCCGGGCGCGATGAAGGGGCCGATGAAGGGCGCCACGATCGGCCACATGAAGCAGCGCATCCGCGAGGGCCGTTATCTCGGGCTCACCGAGCCGGGAATCGTTGCGGCGGAGCCGCCCAACCCGATCGTCAACCAGCTCGTGATCCTGCCGGACATCGAGAAGCGGCTCGAGGCCTTCGTCCGCGTCGGGCACGGCATCGTCGTCTTCCCGGGCGGCGTCGGGACGGCCGAGGAGATCCTCTATCTGCTCGGCATCCTGCTCGATCCGGCGAACGCCGACCAGCCGTTCCCGGTGGTGTTCACAGGTCCGGCGTCCGCCGAAGCGTATTTCGAGCAGATCGACGCCTTCCTCTCCGCCACGCTGGGGCCGACCGTGCGCCAGTGCTATCGCATCATCCTCGACGATCCGGACGAGGTCGCACGCGAGATGTTGCGCGGGATGGATGCGGTGCGCGATTTTCGTCGCCGACAGTCCGACGCCTACAACTTCAACTGGCTGCTACGGATTCCCTTCGATCTGCAGCAACCCTTCGAGCCGACGCACGCCCGCATGGCCGCGCTCGAGCTGCGACGGGACACGCCGCCGCACCTGCTCGCCGCGGAGCTGCGCCGTGCCTTCTCAGGTATCGTCGCGGGTAACGTAAAGGATCAGGGCGTGCGGCTCATCGAGCAGCACGGACCCTTCGAGCTGCATGGCGATCCCGAGCTGCTGCGCCCGCTCGACGGCCTGCTCGAAGGCTTTATCCGCGATCGGCGCATGAAGATTGCGGGCGAATACCGTCCCTGCTACCGACTTGTCGCCTGATCACAGCGATCTGTGACGCAATTCCGGACAGCCCCGGAGGCTGCCCCGTAGCTTCCGCTGCAGGCGAACGGTGCATCAATGAGCGACCACAAAAACGTGGCCAAGCGGCCGGCTCCGGACGGCGCGGGCAACAACCCCCCGGATAACAACGGGCGCCGGTCCAAATTCGGTGCCGCGGCAGATGGCTGGGAAGCCTACAACAGCTGGCTCGACCGCGTTCGCCAGCAGGCGACCCCGACATCGCGCCAGGCTGTCATCGCGAAGTCCCTCTACAGCGTTTCAAGCTACAAGAATTGGGCGGACAAGGCCAAGGATGCCTTCGACAAGGACCGTTGACCGCAACACGAGCTATCATTGCCTGGCTCGCGCGGGCAGTGCCCCGGCATAACCGCGAAGAGTTGGTCCCATGGAACGCTGGCTGAAGTGGCTCGATGATCTCGACGATCTCTGTGCCCTTGCTTGGCACAACTCCCCGCAGGTCGTCACGACCGTGCTGCTGCTGGTTGCGTTCGTCGCATCCGTCGGCATCGTCTTCGTCTTCGGACCACCCGATCTGCTCGCTGCGCCCTGAGAGGGTGCCATGACCGGCTCGCGCAAGCCGGACGAGGCGGAGCTCCGTGCGCGTCTCACCTACCGCGTCACGCAGGAAAAGGGCCCGGAACGCGCCTTCACCGGCGGGCTGCGATACTGCATCAATTCTGCCTCGCTCGATTTCAAGCGCGGCGACCAGGAGAAAAAATGACACATCGATTTACCGCACACCGGCAGGCCGGCCGGCTCGTATGCCTTTTGCTCGCAGGCGCCATGGCCGGCTGCGGATCCACGGCCCCGTCGGAGACGGCTGCGACGGCGCCTGCCGCGCCTGTGGCTTCCGCGCAGCCCGAGGTCGCTCAGCTCATCGTGTCCGACCTCAGACCCGGGACAGGTGCCGAGGCTCAGGCCGGCAACCTGGTCACCGTCCATTACACGGGCTGGCTCTACGATCCGAAGGCCGTCGAAACCAAGGGCAAGAAGTTCGACAGCTCGCGCGATGCGGGCCAGCCGTTTCAGTTTGCGCTCGGCGCGGGGAAGGTGATCGCCGGCTGGGACCAGGGCGTGGCCGGGATGCGCGTTGGCGGGCAGCGTCGTCTCGTCATCCCCTCCACCCTGGGCTACGGTCAGCGCGGCGCGGGTGGTGTCATACCCCCGGGCGCGGCACTCGTGTTCGACGTCGAGCTCCTGGACGTGCGGGCCGGCGCCGGCTGAGCGTGCAGCAGGCGTTTCGTCCGCCGGTCCCCGAAGCGGTCGTCATCGACGGGCCCGCCGGGGCGCTCGAAGCGCGTGCCGAGAATCCGCTTCCCGACGCCAACGTCCCGGTCGTCGGGGTCGTCTGTCATCCCCATCCGCTGTACGGCGGCACCATGCAGAACAAGGTGGTGCACACGCTTGCTCGCGCGATGCAGGAACTCGGCGCGGCGACGGTCCGATTCAACTTCCGCGGCGTGGGCGCGAGCACAGGCACGCACGATGAAGGCAAAGGAGAGATCGACGACGTGGTCGCCGTTGCCCAGTGGGCACGCCGGCGCTGGCGCTGCGAGCGTCTGTGGCTCGCCGGCTTTTCCTTCGGCGCGGCGGTGGCGCTTCAGGCCGCGCCTCGTCTATCGCCCGAGCGGCTCGTTACGGTGGCGCCGCCGGTCGCGCGTCTCGGCCTCGACAGGATGCCTCCGCGGCCCGCTGCAGACTGGCTGATCGTACAGGGCGACGCTGACGAGCTCGTAGACGCGGCCGATGTTGAGCGCTGGGCCGCCGCGTACGATCCAAGCCCGCAGCTGATCGAGCTCGCTGGGGCGGAGCATTTTTTTCACGGCCGCCTGACCGAGTTACGCGAACTCGTGATGAGATTTCTTGAAGGACCGGAGCAAGCCGGGTCGGTGTGGCCGGTCTGAAGCGCGGCGTGCCGAGGGCAGGCAGGGCAATCGCCGGGGCGGCGCGAGGCCGCCCCGGCTGAAATTCCTTTTGCTCAGTTCACCATGCCCTTGAGGTTCTTCAGCGGCATGATCCGGACTTTCTTGCTCGCCGGCTTGGCCTTGAACACCATCTTCTCGCCCGTGAAGGGATTCACGCCCTCGCGCGCCTTGGTGGCGGGCTTTCTGACAACCTTCATCTTTGCGAGGCCGGGCAGCGTGAAGAGGCCATGGCCCTTCAGGCTGCGCTTGATCACGGTGCCGAGCGACTCGAACACCGAGCCCACCTGCTTCTTGGAAAGACCAGTGTCCTTCGAAATCGCGGCGAGGATGTCGGACTTGGTGGGCGCTGAAGTCTTCTTTGCTGCCATTGTAACGTCTCCTGATGGATGGATCGCGGGCCGCTGGCCCCGAGGAAAATCGAAGCGCGCGGAAAAATAACACAAGATCGCGGGGTGTTTAAGCGCTCCGGAGCCTTTTTTTCCAGTCTCCGGACGATCAGTCGGCGAAAAACTCCCGCTTGAACTGCACTGTGAGCGCGTCCGTTTGATCGACCGGCGTCGCAGTGATGTTGAAAACCAGAATCTCGTTGCCGCTGATCCCGACCTCGCCGATGAAGTACACCGACTCGCCCTCGGTCACGCGGCGCAGCTCCAGGTTCTTCACCTGGCCGTTGAGATTGTGTGCGGTGGCGGACACCTTGCCGTCGACTGGCGTGGTGCGGCCGTCGGCGGCCTTTCGAAGGATCGATACGTTCAGCAGCACGCGGTTGGCGCTGCGCTCGATGGCGTAGGCGCGCGCGACTTCCGGCGTGAGCAGGTCGGTGCGCACGGCGTTGTAGTGAAGCTCGAAATCGCCGAATGCCTGGTGCGTAGGCTCGCTGGGAGCGGCTTTCTGGGGCGCGGTCTCGGTGCCGGAAGGCGACCCGCAGCCCCAGAGGGCGAGCGCCGTCAGCACGAGCAGCGGCACGGTGCCGAATGGCGCCTCGCGAACTGACAACGGCGGAACCCCCATATTTTCCCGCTCTCAACGAGTGCGCCACTATAGTGCAAGCCGCCTTCAGCGCAACAGGATCTGCAGCGCCTGGAGTCCGATCAGCACGAAGATCGGCGACAGATCGAGACCGCCGATCGGCGGGATGACGCGGCGCAGTGGCCGGAGCAGCGGGTTGCAGAGCCGCTCGAGAATCGCGGCGGCGGGGCTGCGGGCGCCGGGCGCGACCCAGGAGAGCACCACGTGCAGCAGCACGGCGAAGAAGTAGAACTGCAGCAGCGTGCGCACCAGGTCGCGTAACGCGACCACCACGATCGACAGCGGCGAGGCCATCGGCGCGCCCGAGAGGCCGAAGATGAGCGCCGTGCCGGTGATCTGCACGATCAGCAGCGCGACGATGGCCGCGACATCGACGCGACCCGCCGGCCGCAGCAGCTTGCGCAGCGGCAGCACCAGCGGATCCGTCACGCGCAGCACAGCCTGCCCGATGGGGTTGCGAAAGTCGGCGCGTACCAGCGGGAACAGCGCGCGCAACAGAAACGCGATCACAATCAAGGTGATCAGGGCGTCGAGGACGAAGATCAGTGCCTGCATGCTCGGATCCCGGGTGGTCGCCGCGTCCCGGTCATTGATCGCCGGATTGCGCGGCCAGTTCCGCGGCGCGCCGCGTCGCCGCGCCGACCGCGGCGGAGAAAATACCACGGAGGTCGGCGGCGTCGAGCACCGCGAGGGCGGCCGCAGTCGTGCCCCCCTGTGAAGTGACCTGCTCGCGGAGCATGGTCGGCGACACATCCCCGCCCGCCGCCATCTCGCCGGCGCCCGCCGCCGTGACCACCGCGAGGCGGCGTGCGATGTCGGCGGGCAGGCCGTGCGCGCGGCCCGCATCTTCGAGCGCTTCCATCAACAGGAAGAAATAGGCCGGGCCGCTGCCGGACACTGCGGTCACGACGTCGAGGAGCGGCTCGGACTCGATCCAGAGTGTCTCGCCGGTCGCTGCCAGGATCTGCTCCGCCCGCGCCCGTTCGTCTCGCTTCACGCCCGGCGCCGCGCAGAGCGCGGTGATCCCCCGGCCGATGAGAGCGGGCCGGTTCGGCATGGCCCGAACCAGCGCAACGTCGCCGCCCAGCCAGCGCCCGAGGTCCGCAAGGCGGATGCCTGCCGCAACGGATACAACCAGCCGCCGACCATCGGCGATCGACGTGGCGATTCCGGTTGCGACCTGGCGGACGTCCTGCGGTTTTACTGCGATCACGATCGTGTCGGCGCCGGCCGCGGCGGCCGCGTTGTCGGCGGTCGAGCGGATGCCGTATTCACGGGCGAGCGCCGCGCTGCGCGCGCCGACGGGTTCAGCGACGGTGATGGAGGAGGCATCGACGTCGCGCACGCGCAGCGCGCCAATCAGGCTGGTCGCCATATTTCCCCCGCCGATGAAAGCGATCCGCATACGCGTTCCCTCAGGTCCTGGATCCGAATATCGCCGTGCCGACTCGCACGATCGTGGCGCCCTCGGCGATCGCCGCCTCGAGATCGCCGCTCATACCCATCGACAGCGTATCGAGCGAATGGCCCCTCCGGTTGAGATCGAGCAGCAGCTCGCGCAGTCGCCGGAACGGCGCGCGCTGCGCGGCCTCCACGGTCGCGGGTTCGGGCATGCACATCAGACCGCGAAGCTCGAGTCGCGGCAGAGCGCTCACGGCTTCCGCAAGCGGTGGCAGCGCGTCCGGATCGACGCCGGCCTTCCCCGGCTCGTTGCCGAGCCGCACCTGCAACAGGACCTTGAGCGGCGCACGGTCGAGCGGTCGCTGCTCGGCCAGTCGTGTCGCAATCCGTTCGCGATCGACGCTGTGCACCCAGTCGAACGAGACCGCGATCTCGCGCGTCTTGTTCGCCTGCAGACGACCGATGAAGTGCCAGCTGATCGCCAGGCCGCGCAGCGCCGCTAGCTTGGGCTCGGCTTCCTGCAGATAGTTCTCGCCGAAATCGCGCTGGCCAGCGCTGTGTGCTGCGCGGATCGCGTCTGCAGGCTGCTGCTTGCTCACCGCGACCAGGCGGATGCCTGCAGGGTCTCGTCCGGCGACCCGGGCCGCCGCGATGATCCTTCTGCGCACGGAATCGAGGCCCGCGGGTGAGAACTGCGGAGCGGTTAACATATTGGGGTGCGAGGGGCTGATCTATACTGCGGCCGCTCGCGCGGGCTTTGCCGCTCCGGTCCCGACGCGCGGGCACGAGGATTACAGATGGCTGTCGACATCGCCCAGCTGCTGGCGTTTGCCGTCAAGAACAACGCCTCCGATCTCCACCTCTCGGCAGGAGTTCCGCCCATGATCCGTGTCGATGGCGACATGAAGCGGATCAACATGCCGGCGCTGACGCACAAGGAAGTGCACAGCATGGTGTACGACATCATGAATGACAAGCAACGGAAGGCGTACGAAGAGTTCTACGAAACCGACTTTTCCTTCGAGATCCCGAAGCTCGCGCGGTTCCGCGTCAACGCTTTCAACCAGAACCGCGGCGCGGCGGCCGTCTTCCGCAACATTCCCTCGGTGGTGCAGTCCCTGGACGACCTGAACGCGCCGAAGATTTTCAAGGACATCTCGATGCATCCGCGCGGGCTGGTGCTGGTCACGGGGCCCACGGGCTCGGGCAAGTCCACGACGCTCGCGGCGATGATCAACTACGTCAACGACAACCGGCCGGACCACATCATCACGATCGAGGATCCGATCGAGTTCGTGCACGAGAGCAAGAAGTGCCTCAT
>DATJKD010000197.1:0-7058 GCA_035491795.1 Steroidobacteraceae bacterium
CTGAACGTCGCCCGCAAAGGTGTGCACGATCCAACGAAGCTGCGCGGTCTGGATGAAAACGCGATTGGCCTGCTGACCTCGCTTCGCGGTGGCAAGACCCTGGTGACGCTCGCGCCCGAGATGACGACACCCCACATCATCTCGAAACTGTCCGCGGCGGGCGTTGTGGTATCGGCCGGCCACACCAATGCCACGTACGATCAGATCCGTGCCGCCCTGCGTCACGGGCTGACGGGTTTTACGCATCTGTTCAATGCGATGTCACAGCTCACCGCACGCGAACCAGGAGTCGTCGGCGCTGCGCTTGACGATCCGAACAGCTGGTGCGGCATCATCGTGGACGGACGCCATGTTGATCCGACGGTGCTTCGCATTGCCTTGCGCTGCAAGCGGCCCGATCGATTCATGCTGGTGACGGACGCGATGCCAAGCGTCGGCGCAGCTGAAAAATCGTTTTCTCTGCAAGGTCGCATGATCGCCGTCGCGGACGGCGTGCTCGTCGACGAGGACGGCACTTTGGCCGGGTGCGACATCGACATGGCGTCGACGGTGCGAAACACGGTCCAGCTGCTTGGCGTGGGCCTCCCCGAGGCCGTACGCATGGCCAGCCAGTATCCTGCCGAGTTTCTGGGACTGGGCGGAGAACTCGGGCGGATTGCGCCGGGGTACAGGGCCAACCTCGTGCTCGCGGACGACAAGCTCGACATCAAGGAGACCTGGATCGACGGACGGACGCCGACGTGACCTCCCTCGCCGGGGACGGCTCGTCAACGAGTCGCTGAAGCTTTGCGATCAGCCGGTCCCTGATTCGTCATCGATCGCCCTTGCCGATGCCTGGGATCCCCGACGAGCGGTTGCTGCGCCGCCGTGCGCTGCGCCAGACGCTTACGGCAGCTACACCGAGCACGACCAGCGGGATGATTGCGCCGAGCCGGTCGCCGCGGCCCAGTGCCTTCAGTGCGCCGGACGCAACGCTGCCGAGGATGACCAGGAAGACGGCGATCGGCACGAAGCGCGAGAGGCCGTGACGCGACGAACGTATGGGATCCAGCGGCGGCGGGAGCGGGTACTTTGCGCGGCGCGGTCGCTCCGCCCGCACCCGCGTCTCGCCCTGCCGCTGCGGCATCGGCCAGGGGTTTGCATCCCGAGCGACCGGCGCCGGAGGCGGCGGAAGCTTCGTCGCGGTCGAATGGTCGGGCGGCCCGGGCATGCCCGACAGGATACTCCGCGTGAAGTTACTGCAGCGTGTGGCGGACCGGCGGCACGCCCTCTACGCTGCCGACAGTGGCAGACGGGCTCACGTACAGGTCCACTTCCCGCTCGAAGCGCAGGGTGCCGTTCACCACGGCCCCGGCCTCGATCGTGACCTTGGGATTGCGCTGCTTGCCAACGGACCAGTTCTTGCTGGGCTTGTCGACCAGGATCCCGCCCTCGACCCGCGAGTTGGCGCCGACCGTGATGTCGCCGTTTACGGTTTCGAGGCCGCCCCCGACGGTGGCCGCGGTGAGCGCCATGCGGCCATTGACCGTTTCGAGCGAGCCGCCAATGCGGGAGCCCCTGCCGAGCTCGACACCGCCGTTGACCGTGCCCAGCGCACCGTCGATCTCGACCTGCTCGCCGACCGTAATCGACCCGTTGACGGTGTCGGCCGAACTCGCAACCGCCCGGTCCTCGAGGCGGATCGAACCGTTGACCGTCTCGATGTCGCGCACCCGGGCGCCCTGGCCGATGACGATGCCGCCATTCACCGTGGACACGTCTCCGGCCTCCTGGCCGGTTTCAACCTCGATGCCGCCGTTGACCTTGCTGATGTCGCCCGCGGCGGCGAGCGCTACCGTGGAGACGGCCCAGGTGAGTGCCAGTGCATATCGAATCATCAGTGCCCCGGAAAGCGTCCGCCTGAGTTCAGGATGCAGCTTGGATGCTCCACCCCTCGCAAAGGTTGCAAGTGCCCGAACCGGGCCGCCGTTGCGGTACGCTTACGGGTCTCGCGCACCTCTACGCATGCTGGGAGCCGGAAAAAGATGAAAACCCGTGCCGCAGTCGCCTATGCCGCTGGCAAGCCGCTGGTCGTGGAAACTGTCGATCTCGACGGGCCAAAGGCCGGCGAGGTCCTGGTCGAGATCCGCGCGACCGGCATCTGCCATACGGATGAGTTCACCCGGTCGGGCGCCGACCCGGAGGGCTTGTTCCCCGTGATCTTCGGTCACGAGGGCGCGGGCGTGGTGGTCGACGTGGGTCCCGGGGTCACCTCGCTCAAGAAAGGCGACCACGTCATCCCGCTCTATACACCGGAGTGCCGGCAGTGCAAGTCGTGCCTGTCGCGCAAGACCAACCTCTGCACGGCGATCCGCGCCACGCAGGGCAAGGGGATGATGCCGGACGGCACGAGCCGCTTCTCGATCGGCAAGCAGATGCTGCATCACTACATGGGCTGCTCGACGTTCTCGAATCACACGGTGCTGCCCGAGATCGCGCTGGCGAAGATCCGTGAGGACGCGCCCTTCGAGAAGGTCTGTTATATCGGCTGCGGGGTGACGACCGGCATCGGCGCGGTGATCAACACCGCCAGGGTTGAGCCCGGTGCGAACGTAGTCGTGTTCGGTCTCGGCGGCATCGGGCTCAACGTCGTGCAGGGCGCGCGGCTCGCCGGCGCGAACCGCATCATCGGCGTCGACGTCAATCCCGCCCGCAAGCCGCTCGCCGAGAAATTCGGGATGACGGACTTCGTCAATCCGAAGGAAGTGGGCGGCGACCTGGTCGCGCATCTCGTTGCGCTGACTGACGGTGGCGCCGATTACAGCTTCGAGTGCGTCGGAAACGTCGATCTCATGCGTCAGGCGCTCGAGTGCTGTCATCGTGGCTGGGGCGTGTCCGTGATCATTGGCGTCGCGGGTGCGGGCCAGGAGATCAAGACGCGGCCGTTCCAGCTCGTCACGGGACGCGTCTGGAAAGGCACGGCCTTCGGCGGCGCGCGTGGCCGCACCGACGTGCCGAAGATCGTCGACTGGTACATGGACAAGAAGATCAACATCGACGACCTGATCACGCACGTGATGCCGCTCGAGAAGATCAACGATGCCTTCGACCTGATGCACGAGGGCAAGTCGATCCGCAGCGTCGTCAAGTTCTGATGAGGGTCCTCTCGGAACACGCCTGCTTCGACGGCATACAGCGCTTCCTGGCGCACGACTCGCGGGAATGTCGCACGGAGATGCGGTTCTCGGTGTACGAGCCGCCGCAGGCGCGCGAGCGGCGCGTGCCGGTGCTCTACTACCTTGCCGGGCTCACCTGCACCGAAGAGACCTTCATGATCAAGGCCGGCGCGCAGCGCCTTGCGGCCGAGCTCGGGCTGATGCTGGTCGCCCCGGACACGAGCCCGCGCCAGCCACGGCTGCCCGGCGATGATGCGAGCTGGGATTTCGGGCTTGGGGCCGGCTTCTACGTCGACGCCACGCAGGCACCGTGGGACGCGCACTACCGGATGTACAGCTACGTGACGAGCGAGCTTCCGGAGTTCGTGAACGCGAACTTTCCGGCACTCGCCGAGCGGCAGGGCATCTTCGGTCATTCGATGGGCGGTCACGGCGCGCTCGTCTGCGCGCTGCGTAACCCCTCGCACTACCGTTCGCTGTCGGCCTTCGCGCCGATCTCGGCACCGATGCGCTGCCCGTGGGGGCGCAAGGCGTTTTCCGGCTACCTGGGCGGCGACGAAGGCGGCTGGCGGGCCTACGACGCGACCGAGCTCGTCTCACACTCGACGTTTCACGGTCCGATCCTGATCGACCAGGGCGAGGCGGACAAATTCCTCGCCGAGCAGCTGCAGCCGGAACTCTTCGCCGCTGCCTGCCACCGCGCCGGCCAGACGCTCGAGCTGCGGATGCGGCCCGGCTACGACCACGGCTACTACTTCATCCAGAGCTTCATGGCGGATCACCTCGCCTGGCACGCCAGCGCACTGAACACCTGAGACAGAAGGCGAACGTCGCGATCGATAGCTGCTCTCAGCGCACGTTCGCGCGCGGCTCGGCGACGATCGGGGTCCCCTCGCTCGCCACGAGCGCACGGAAGAGCTCCGTCAGCCGGGCCGTCATCGCGCCGGGCTTGCCATCACCGATCGTCCTGCCGTCGACGCGCGTCACCGCCGCCAGCTCGCCCATCGTGCCGGTGCAGAACATCTCCTCCGCGCGGTAGACCTCGGTCAGCGACAGGTCGCAGACCTCGTGGGCGATCCCGTTCGCGGCGCAAAGCTCGAGCACCGCCGCGCGCGTGATGCCCTCGGGGCAGGCCACGGTGCGCGGCGTGCGCACCCGGCCCCGATCGACGATGAAGACGTGCGTCGCATTGGTCTCCGCGACGAAGCCGCGCAGGTCGAGCATCAGCGCATCGTCGGCGCCGGCAATGTTGGCTTCGATCTTCGCCAGGATCGACTGGATCAGGTTGTTGTGGTGGATCTTGGGGTCGAGGCAATCGGGTGAAAAGCGCCTGATGCTGGCGGTGATCAGCGAGATCCCGTCCCGCGCGTACACCGGCGGCTTGTGCTCCGCGAGCACGATGAGCGTCGGGCCCGACGTGTTGAGTCGCGGGTCCATGCCCGAAGTGATCTTCACGCCTCGCGTCAGCGTGAGACGTACGTGCACGCCGTCGAACATCGCGTTCGCTTCGAGTGTCCTGCGGATCTGGCCGATGATCTCGGCGCGCGGAGGGATGGTGTCAAACGCCAGCGCCTTGGCCGACTCCACCAACCGGTCGAGATGCTGCGCGAGCCGGAAGATGCGGCCCGAATACAGCCGCAGCCCCTCCCACACGGCATCGCCGCCCTGCACCGCGGAGTCGAACGGGCTCACGCCCGCTTCGTCGCGGTGCACCAGCCGGCCGGCCACGTTGACGATCAGGTTGCGGTTGCGCTCGTCGAAGCGTTGCTGCACACGGCGCTCCTTAAGGCTTCAGTCGGTGAGACCAGAGCTTGTCATACAGGGGCCGGCATTGCGCCTCGAGCGCATCAAGCTCCGACGGCAGTCTTGCGGGCGGTCTCGCGGGTGGTGTCTCGAAGGCGGTCGACTCCTCGACGCGCGCGTACCACCATGGCGCCCAGATCCCGTCGGTGTCTCGCCGGCCGGGCGGCCAGGCGAGCATCCGCTCGCTGAACGGCACGTCGAGCGCCTCGCAGAGCCGACGCAGCACCGGCTCGGGCGCCGCGAGCAGATCCGCCGAGTCCACGACTGGAGGCACGCGCCCGGTCGTCGCCAGCACGTGATCGAAGATCTCGACCTGCTGCGCTAACCCCGTATCGGCGAGCGTGAATTCCTCGAGCTTCTCGGAGAGCGACACCAGCATCGCACGCGGGTCGCGGATCAGGAACGCATTGGTCACCCGGGAGAGCCACTCGCGCCCGATATCCGGCAGCAGGTGATGCGACATCTGCTTCTGGTAGTAGATGCGCGTTCCCGGGGGTTGCGGCCCGAGCAGCATCTCGACGACGCGCCGCCAGTCCGCTTCATGATGCGCGATCACCTGCTCGCGCCCCGGATGAGGGCGCCCGCTCACCGCGAGGTAGTGCGCATACAGTGGCTCGTCGACGACCACCGTATCGTCGCGGTTGCCCCAGGAACGCATCAGCGCGGTCGAGACATTACGGGGTCCCGACCACATCGCGAGTCTCAACACGCCGTCGCCGTCAGCGGCCAACCTTGCGGAACCGGTAGATGAACTGGTCGGTCTTGCCTTTGATTGCCGGGTCGAACACGAGCTTGCTGTGATCGTCGGCCTCGTGCTTCAGCGCGGCGGATTCACCGTCGAGCTTGAACCCCGCCGCCTCGAAGTCCCGCCGGACGACCGCCGGGTCGATGCGGTGCAGCTTGGTGACGAGCGCGCTGGTGTCTCCGCCGGGATTGGCGACGTGATCCTGCACGATCACCACGCCGTCGTCCTTGAGCGCCGCGTGCAGCTTGGAGAGCATTAGCTTCGGGTCGGTCTTGGGCCAGCTTCCATCCTCCGGACGCCAGTACAGATCGTGATAACACATCACGAAAATCGCGGCGTCGAGACTCCCCGGCTCGAGCGTGAGCGCATCCACCTCGGCGGTGAGCTGCCGGACGTTGGACAGTCGGTTGCCGGCGTAGCGCGCGGCGATCTCCTTGGCCGAGAAACCCGCATAAGCGGCATTGTTGTAGGCGATCACCTCGCCCTTGGGACCTACGATGCGCGACAGCAGCTCGGTGTTGTAGCCGCCGGCGGAAAAGATGTCGATGACGTGCCAGCCCGGCTTCACGCCGAAGAAGGCGAGGACAGCAGCCGGCTGCCGCCATGCATCCTGGCTCCGATCCTCCGCGGGGCGCTCGCTGCTGCCGATCGCCGCAGCTACCGGGTCCGCGGTCGGTTCGCCTGCAGCGTGCGCGGTGGCGCCCACGAACAGGCCGGCGGTGAAGATGAGAAGGTTGCGTAGCGGCTGGGCGATCATCGGTATCCCCTTCGTCCATTCGTTGGAAACACGGCTCCGAGCCACACTCGGGCAGCGGCTACCAGCGACCGGCCGCGAGATGCTGCCGCAACGAGCGCTGGAACCGTGCCGCCTCGGCCAGCAACCACTCGCGAAACGCCACGATCGGTGGCTCGCCGATCCGGGAATCAGGCACGAGCAGATAGTAATGCAGGTCGAGTTCGATCACTTGTGGAAAAGGTGCGCGCAGCGCTCCTTCCGAGAGGTCGCCCGCCGCATAGGCGAGGCGGCCGAGCGCAACGCCCTGGCCGGCGGCGGCGGCCTGCAACGCCAGGTGCCCATCGTCGAAACGCAAGCCACCCACGGTATTGATGCCGCGCGCTCCGGCCGCGCGAAACCACTCCGCCCAACTGGGCGGCCGTCCGGCGCGACGCATCGAATCGTCGTGTATGAACGGCACGCGGGCGAGATCCGCCGGACGCCGTACCGCGTGCGCGCGAAGCAGTGACGGGCTCGCAACGGGTGTCACGAATTCACCGAAGAGCGCGTGCGCCGTGGCGCCGTCAAAGCCGGCGCGACCAAATCGTATGGCGACGTCGATCTCGTCCTGGTCGAGATC
>DATJKD010000198.1:0-4016 GCA_035491795.1 Steroidobacteraceae bacterium
CAGGCGGGTATCCAGCCACCTCATGTATCTCTCCAGGATCCTGCGTCAGCCGGAAGTCTGAGCACGACCCTGGTACGTACGACGAAGGGCTGCCGGAAACACGACCCAGCTCTCATTCGTTCGGGCAAATCCGGATGAATACGTCAAGTCCATTCAGACGTCCGGTGGCGTCTGTCCCGCGTTCAGGGCGGCTTCCTCGATCGAAAGCAGGTCCTCCGGTGTATCGAGATTGACGCTTGCATTCGCGAGCGGGATGCGCACCAGCTGGTCCACGTTGCGGCGGATGACTTGCCGCGCATCGCGGTCGCCACGCAGCTCCAGCAGACCCGGAAACGTCCAGGGTGGAAAAATCGCCGGCAATCCCGGCGCGCCGTCATACAGGGCTGCGGCGATCAGGATGGGATGCCGCTTCCAGGCGGCATAGAGACGCTTCAGGTCGTCGGCCGTTACCGCCACCTGATCCGCGAGCAGCAGGAGCAGCCCGTCGCAGCGCGGTGGCGCGCTTTCGACGGCGACGCGTATCGAGCTTGCCAGGCCTTCCTGCCAGTCCCGATTGACGACCACGGATGCCGCGGACTGCCGTAGCGCGGGAGCGATTTCACTCGCGTGAGCGCCGATCACCACCGTGATCGATCGTCCGGCCACGAAGGCGGCGTTCGAGATGAGCTGATGCAGCACCGGCGACCCGCCGATGCGGACGAGCTGCTTGGGACTGCCAAACCGAGTGGAGGCGCCTGCCGCCAGTATCGCTGCATGAAGCTCGGCACCGCCGGTCGTCTCCATGCGGATAGTTTGCCTGCTGCGCTGCAAGAAGCTAGAGTGATTTGCGCTGCTTTCGGCGTGTCCCCGTCAGTTCGCGGTCCGGTTCGTCACCCGACGAACGCCGTGCCTGCGTGCACGACCATTTAGAGGGTCAGGGGTTTGGAAGCCTGGAGAGTCCACAAGTTCGGCGGCTCGAGCGTCGCCGATGCCGTGTGCATGCGGCGCGTCGCCTCGATCATCGAGGAGGATACGGCGCGCCGCCAGGCCGTCGTGCTGTCCGCATGCCGCGGGGTCACCGACGCACTGCTCAATCTGGTCGGCATGGCGGAACGACAGGATCCTGCCCTCGACCAGCGTCTTGACGAGCTTCGCGCGCGCCATGTGCAGCTCGCGCGGGATTTGTTGCCGTCCGCTGCCTGCGGTGAATTCGTGACCGGTCTCGAGCAGGACTGCCACGACATCGCCGGCATCCTGCAGACCGTCCGTATGGTGCGCGCGGCGTCGACGACCATGCGCGACCTGGTCGCGGGATACGGCGAGCTCTGGTCGACGCAGGTCTTCACGCGGCTGTTGCACGCCCGTGGCCGCGTCCACGGCAGGACGCAGTGGCTCGACGCGCGACAGGTGCTGCTGGTGGAGTGGGGACCGCTCGGCCCCGGCGTCCGCTGGGAACGTTCGCGCGCCAACCTGCTCGCGGCGATCCCTCCGGAGTTCGAGGGCACGGTCGTCGTCACGGGTTTCATCGCGACCGACACGCAGGGTCTGCAGACCACACTCGGGCGCAATGGCAGCGACTTCTCCGCGTCGATCTTCGGCTCGCTCCTCGACGCGGCCGAGATCGTAATCTGGACAGACGTCGACGGCGTGCTGTCGGCCGATCCGCGGCTCGTGCCCGAAGCGACCGTGATCGCTGCCTTGTCGTACAACGAGGCCATGGAGCTCGCGTATTTCGGCGCCAAGGTCCTCCATCCGCAGACCATGGCGCCCGCGATCCGCAAGCGGATCCCGATCTGGATCCGCAACACCTTTGCTCCCGAGCGGGCGGGGACGGTGATTCGCGGTGAGGTCGCACCACACCCGCTCGTGAAGGGCATCACGACCATCGACGGGATCGCCCTCGCAAATCTCGAGGGCGCCGGGATGATCGGTGTCCCCGGGACGGCGCATCGGCTCTTCGGGGCGCTGCGCGAGGACGGCATCTCCGTGATCCTGATCTCCCAGGGCAGCTCGGAGCACTCGATCTGCTTCGCTGTGCCGGAGGCGGAGGCAGAGCGTGCCGAGCGGATCGTGCGTCGAGCGTTCGACGCGGAGCTGCGGGAGGGCCAGATCCAGAGCATCGAGATCGATCGCGGCTGCAGCATTCTCGCAGTGGTCGGTGACGCCATGGCGGGCGCACACGGTGTTGCCGCCCAGGTGTTCAAGGCCCTCGGCGCCGCGGCGGTGAACGTGCGCGCGATCGCCCAGGGTGCCTCGGAACGAAACATCTCGGTGGTCATCGACGGCCGCAGCAGCGCTCGTGCGCTGCGCGCCGTGCACGCTGGTTTCTATCTGTCGCCGCACACCGTTTCCATCGGCCTGGTGGGGCCCGGCCTGGTCGGCGCCGCGCTGCTCGATCAGATCGCGGGGCAGGCCGAGCGGCTGCGCCGCGATCTCAACCTCGACCTTCGCGTGCGGGGGATCGCCGGATCGAAGAGGATGTCGCTCGCCGCCGGCGCGATCGCGCTCCCCGCCTGGCGAGCGGAGTACCAGGGCGGCACGGAGGTCGTGGACCTGGCCCGCTTCGCGGAGCACGTGCATTCGTCACACGTGCCCCACGCGGTCATCATCGATTGCAGCGCCAGCGCCGAGGTCGCGGACCGATATGCCGACTGGCTGGCCGCCGGCATCCACGTGGTCACGCCGAACAAGAAGGCCAACAGTGCGCAGTACGGTTACTTCGAACGGCTGCGCGAAGCGCGGCAGAACGGCAGCGCGCACTACCTCTACGAGGCGACGGTAGGCGCCGGGTTGCCGATCATCCAGACGCTGCGCGATCTGCGCGACACGGGTGACGAGATCCACCGTATCGAGGGGATCTTTTCCGGGACGCTCGCCTACCTGTTTAACACCTGGGACGGCAGTCAGCCGTTCTCCACGGTGGTCCGTGCGGCCAAATCCATGGGGTACACCGAGCCCGATCCGCGTGATGACCTGTCCGGCATGGATGTTGCGCGCAAGCTGATCATTCTTGGCCGCGAGATGGGTCTCAAGCTCGAGCTCTCCGACGTCGAGGTCGAAAGCCTCGTTCCGCAGGCGCTTGCGGGATGCACGGTGGACGAGTTTCTCGAGCGTCTTGCGGAGTTCGACGGCCGTGTGCTGGACCGACTGACATCAGCACGCCGCCAGGGTCGCGTGTTGCGTTACGTCGGCTCGGTCGATGCCGCCGGGCGCGCACAAGTGGGTCTGACCGAGCTCCCGACCGCACATCCGTTCGCGAACATCGCGCTCACCGACAACATCGTGCGGTTCCAGACGGCGCGCTACGACCGCAATCCGCTGATCGTGCAGGGCCCGGGTGCCGGCCCGGCGGTCACTGCCGCGGGGGTGTTCGCCGACCTGCTCCGGATCTGCGCCTACCTCGGGGCGAAGCTGTGACCGTCAGCGGCGCCTCGGCGACTGCCTTTGCGCCGGCGAGCGTGGGGAACGTAGCGGTGGGGTTCGACGTTCTGGGTCTGAGCGTCACCGCGCTCGGTGATCGCGTGCGAGCGGTACGGCGTCCTGAGCCGGGCGTCGCGATCCGGTCGGTGGCCGGTGTCGTGCATGATCTGCCACTGGTTGCGGAGCGCAACACGGCGGGGATGGCGGTGCTGGCCATGCAGCGCTCGCTCGATTTGCCGTTCGGATTCGACCTTGACATCGAGAAGGGCATACCGCTCGGCTCCGGCCTGGGCGGTTCGGCAGCATCCGCCGTGGCGGGCGTCGTCGCGGCTGCCGCGCTGATCGATCGGGCCGTGCCCATGACCGAGCTTCTCAAGTTCGCGATGCAGGGGGAGGCGGTCGCGAGCGGCGCGGTGCACGTCGACAACATTGCGCCATCGCTGTACGGCGGCCTGGTGCTCACCGTCGGGATCGACAATCCGCACGTCAAGCAGATTCCGGTGCCTGAGGGGGTGCGTTGCGTCGTCGTGCATCCGCACATGATGCTCGCCACGCGGGAAGCACGCGCGATCCTCCGCAGCACGGTCGAGCTCTCGGACGTAATCTGGCAGCAGGCG
>DATJKD010000199.1:0-5864 GCA_035491795.1 Steroidobacteraceae bacterium
CGATTCACCAGCGAGACCACGTTGGCGCATTCATCGCCGCTCGGATAGGACTCGCGGATGCGCATCTCGATCTCGCCCGGCGCGATCACCGTGTCCCAGAAGCGTGCGATCGCCTCCTTGCCGCGATGTCCCTGCCCGCTCGGATCGAGCGGCGAAACGCCCACCGGATCCTCGATCACGGCGTCATCAGCAAAGAGTGCGAGCCATGCAGCCTTGTCCTTCGCCTTGACGTTCCGAACCGAGTTGAGCCCGGCCATGCGCGCGGGGTGTTCTGTTGGGCTTGGGCTCATTTTTGCATCGGGCCTCTCGCAAACGGGCGCGGGCTGGAGTAAGGACCGTGGCTCCCAACATCTCAGACAAGGAGTCCCTCGCGCAACCTGCACACTTCCAGCCGCAATAAGGGCCGTCATTGCATTTCCTCGCCTGCGGCGTATATTCCGAGCGTAGAGCCATGATTTATCGTGTATTTCGGCTATTGGCCGGCGGGAATTTCCCTTTAAGAACAAATCATAACCGTTTGTTTTAAGAAGAATACTACGGTCGTTTTGATTGAGGGCTTGAGATGTCAGCCACGTGGGACAAGTTCCACGGTGCCGCACTCCTGCTTGCCGGCGCAGGGCCGGTCAAGCAGCGGCTTGCGGATGCCTTCCGGACGCATCTGGTCGATCTCGATGCAAAGGACTTGCCGCGCGAGCTGCGCGCGGAATTCCTATCGCTTTCGGCGTCGCTCACCGCTGGGCGCGCCGTCGGCGGATCGAGCGTGATCGACACGACGGTCCGCAAACTCTCCGAGGTGCAGGCAGCGGCGTTTGCGGGGCGGTTTATCGTGATGTACGGCCAGCTCGCACAGTCGCGCGCGCAAGCTCAACGCGCACCGGCGCTGCGCGCCATCAACTCGTCGCAGGCGTAATTCGGCTCAATCGAGCTTGAATTCGATCGTGTCGAAGCGCGTCGTTTCCTCGTGACGCGCCTGGCGCTTGACCGCGTCCACGAGCTGGCGCTGATCCCAGGGCACCATCTCGTCCGCTATCTCCTGCAGGGCAGGCGGGATCGTATCCTGCGCACCAAAGGGTTCGAGGATTACGACGGGCTTGTCGAAAGCCTTGGCGCAGTGCAGCTGGAACTCGATCCAGTCGATGTTCCGGCGGTAAAGCGACGACGTAAGTATTACCACCTCTGCATCGTTGATCTGCTTGCGCAGGTTCTCCCGCAGGGCCTCGCGATCTCCCTGGGGGCGATTTTCCGGCGTGCTGGTGTTACGGTAGTAGAAGTTGCTCGCGCTCTCCAGATACTCGAATACCCGGTGGTAATCCTCGTCTGGCCGCCAGACATGGCAGACGAAGAGCCGGATCGGGTTCGCTTGCGTGACGTTGCCCACCTGGCCTCCTCTAACTCCTTGCGCCCTGAGTGGCAATAGTTTAGCGCGAGGGCTGGTACCGGAATGCCAAACCGGTCGCTAGAATCCCAAGACCGATGCGATTCGTTCTTTACAATATCCGGTACGCGACCGGTACCGGGGCCGCCTTTCATCTGCCCGTCCCCGGTGCGGGCTATCTCCGCAGCAATCCGCGCGTCCTGGAGGGCATCACCCGGTTCATCAAGTCCCGCGACCCGGACATCGTCGGGCTGATCGAGGTCGATACGGGGTCGATCCGCACCGGGCTGGTCAACCAGGCGCAGGTGATCGCGAAATCGCTTGGTCACTACTCCACCTATCAGTGCAAGTACGGCACGAGCTCCATCAATACGATGGTGCCGATCGTCCGCAAGCAGGCCAACGCCTTCCTCGCCGCCCCGCGCGTCGAGGGGGAGCGCTTCCACTATTTCGACACCGGGATCAAGCGGCTCATCATCGAGCTCGAGCTCGACGAGCTGTGCGTGTTCCTGGTGCATCTCTCGGTGAAGTTCCGTCATCGTCACGCCCAACTGCGTCACCTCTTCGAGCTGATCCGGCACTCGACCAAGCCGGTAATCGTGGCGGGTGATTTCAACACCTTCTGGGGCGAGCACGAGATGGCGCTCTTCATGGAGGCCACCGGTCTGCGCAGCGCCAATCCTCACCGGCTGCCGTCCTATCCGGCGCGGCGACCGCGCATCGAGCTCGACTTCATCCTCTACTCGCGCGGCATCGAGATCGACTCGTTCGAGATTCCCGACGTCACCTACTCCGATCATCGGCCGCTGATCTGCGACTTCCGGGTCAAAGGCACGGAACGCGCCGCCGCCTGAGCGGCAGGATTCCCCGTGGACAACGTCCGGCACTGGTCGCTCACCGTCGATGCCGACCGAGTTGCGTGGCTGACGCTCGATCGCGCCGAGGCCGCTGCGAACTCGCTGTCGCGCGAAGTGCTGGAGGCGCTCGACGCGCGGCTCACCGAGCTCGAGCGGCAGGCGCCTCGCGGCCTCGTGATCGCTTCCGCGAAGGAGGGCTTCATCGCTGGTGCGGACGTCCGGGAGTTCGCGCAGGTCCGCACTCCCGAGGAAGCGCTGCCCTTCGTGCGGGCGGCGCATGCGATCCTGGAGCGGCTGGAGCGACTGCCCTGCCCCACGATCGCCGCAATCAACGGCTATTGCCTCGGCGGAGGGCTCGAGCTCGCGCTGGCCTGTCGCTACCGCGTCTGTGTCGACAATCCAAAGACGGTTCTCGGCTTCCCCGAGGTGATGCTCGGCATTCACCCCGGGTTCGGCGGCACCGTGCGATCCGTGCGCCTGATCGGCGTCACCGCCGCGATGGATCTGATGCTCACCGGACGCAATGTCCGACCCGACAAGGCGCTGGCACTCGGACTCGTTGACCGGCTCGCGCCGGCCGCCGAACTGCGCACCGTGGCCCGCTCGATGGCGCTCGACCCACCGACAAGGCGGAGCGCCCCCCTGCCGCAGCGGCTTCTGTCGTTCGCCCCGGTACGTGGCCTCGTTGCGCCGAAGATCCTGGCGCAGGTGGCACGCCGCGCGCGGCGCGAGCACTACCCCGCTCCCTACGCGATCGTCGAACTGTGGCGACGCCACGGCGCGAATCCGCGCACGGCCTACGAGGCAGAGGCTCGGTCGGTGGCCGAGCTCGTCTGCACACCGACCTCGCGCAATCTCGTGCGGGTGTTCTTCCTGCAGGAACGTCTCAAGGGCCAGGGCAGCACGGATTTCCCGAAGTCCGCGAAGGTCCACGTGGTCGGCGCAGGGGTGATGGGCGGCGACATCGCCGCGTGGTGCGCACTTCGCGGTCACCGCGTCACCCTGCAGGATCGTGGCCTCGAGTTCGTCCAGCCCGCGCTCGAGCGCGCGCGGGAATACTTCGAGAAGCGCGCGCGTGGCCCGGGTGAAGCGGACGAGACGATGGCGCGACTGACCGCCGATGTTGAGGGTCACGGCGCCGCCGAGGCCGACATGGTGATCGAGGCGATCTTCGAGGATGCCGATGCCAAGCGGGCGCTTTACGCGCGTCTCGAGCCCCGGCTGCGGGAACGCGCCGTCCTCGCCACCAACACCTCGAGCATCGTGCTCGAGACCCTCGCCACCGGGCTCGCCGACCCAGGGCGGCTCGTGGGTCTGCACTTCTTCAACCCCGTGGCGCAGTTGCCGCTGGTGGAGGTCATCGCCTCCGAGCGAACCCACCCGCACATACAGGCCGCCGCCCAGGCTTTCACGCGCGGCATCGACAAGCTGCCCTTGCCCTGTCGCAGCGCCCCGGGCTTCCTCGTCAATCGCGTCCTGATGCCGTACCTGTCCGAAGCGATGCTCGCGGCGCGCGACGACGTGCCGCTCGCCGTGATCGATCGCGCCGCCGAGGAGTTCGGCATGCCGATGGGCCCGATCGAGCTTGCGGACACCATCGGGCTGGATGTCTGCCTGCACGTAGGCCGCATCCTCGCCCAGGCTTTCGGGCGACCGGGGCCCGAGTCGGTCGCACCGCTTGTCGAGGCTCGGAAGCTCGGTCGCAAGAGTGGCGAGGGGCTGTACGTGTGGCGGGACGGCAAGGCCGTGAAGCTGCCCGCTGCGGCGAGCGCCGTTCCGGACGATCTCACCGATCGGCTGATGCTGCCGATGTTGAACGAAGCGATCGCGATCTTGCGCGAGCGGGTCGTCGGTGACGCCGATCTCATCGACGCGGGCGTCGTCTTCGGAGCGGGCTTCGCGCCGTTTCGCGGCGGGCCGCTGCGCTACGCCCGCGAGCGCGGCGTGGACAACGTACTCGCGCGACTCGCCGCGCTCGAGGCGCGATATGGCGAGCGCTTCCGCCCGGATGCGGGCTGGGTCGCGTTCGGCGCCGGCAGCGTGTGATACGATCCGCTGCCGTGGCGCACACATGTGCCGGCGAGCATGTGCGCCACTAACGCGGACGACCGATGACGGACAATCCTCAACCGATCGACCCGAAGATTCTGCGCGTTTTCTCGCCGCTCGACGGCCTGAAGAACGAGAACCTGCGTGCGCTCGCGCGCAAGACCGCGATACGCGAGACCGGTCAGGGTCGCTTCCTGTTCAAGGAGGGCGACACGGAGAAGCGCACCTACTACCTGGTCTCCGGTACGGTCGACCTGCTCTCGGAAGGCAAGATAGTCGGTACGATCAAGGGCGGTACTCCAGACGCAAAGCATCCCCTCGCGCCGGTCCTGCCGAGGCGATGCAGCGCGCGCGTAGCCACCGACGGGATCAAGTACCTGTCCATCGATAGCGATTTGCTCGACGTGCTGATCACCTGGGACCAGACCGGCCAGTACGAAGTCGGCGACCTGCGCGCCGGAGCCGCCACGGACGATGACTGGATGACGCTGCTCCTGCAGAGCCGCGCGTTCCACAAGATCCCGCCGGCAAACCTCCAGGCGGTCTTCATGCGCATGCAGCGCATGACCTACTCGGCCGGCGACACCGTGATCCGGCAGGGTGGCGAAGGCGACTTCTTCTACGCGATCGTCGACGGCCGCTGCCTCGTGACGCGCGAGACGCCGCTCAATCGCGAAGGCGTAAAGCTGGCCGAGCTCGGCAAGGGCGATACGTTTGGCGAGGAAGCGCTCATTTCCGGCGCAAAGCGCAACGCCACGGTGTCCATGCTGACCGATGGCGTCGTGATGCGGCTCGGCAAGGACGATTTCAACACGCTGCTCAACGAGCCGATGCTGCAATGGGTCGACGTCGCGGAGGCCCAGACGGTGATCGGCCGTGGCGGCCGCTGGCTCGACGTGCGCCTGCCCAGCGAGTACGAACACGCCCATTTCGACGATGCGCTGAACATCCCGCTTTATTTCGTGCGTCTCAAGCTCAAGACGCTCGATACCGCGGTGCCCTACGTTGTCTGCTGCGACACCGGAAGACGCAGCTCGGCGGCCGCCTATATCCTCAGCGAACGTGGCTACGACTCGTACGTCCTGAGGGGCGGCATCGCGACGACCGACCTCGCCGAGGCGCTGATCGGAAACACCGGCCGCACCTGATCGCTTCGAGTACCCGCTCGTGTCCGAGCAGGTCAGCCGCCGCCTCGTCCGACATTGCGCGGCCGCGAATCCTCCGCTTCGAGCTCGGCGTCGAGAACCATTGTTTCCCGCACGCGCAGCGCGGCCGCGCCGCCCGCGGTCAGCCACTGCTCGAAATCGCCTGCGGACAACGGACGCGAGACATAGAAGCCCTGGATCTCGTCACAGCCGACCGAACGGATCATGTCGAGCGTTGCCGCGTCCTCGATTCCTTCCGCCACCGAGCAGATTCGAAGCGCACGCGCCATTGCCACGACCGCTGCGGTGACGCCCGTCGCGCCCAGGTCGCTGTACAGATCCGCGATCAGCGACCGATCGAGTTTCATGCAGTCGAACGGCATCCTGCGAATCAGCCCCAGCGACGAGTAACCCGTGCCGAAATCGTCGATGGCGATG